>JAFLDI010000234.1 GCA_017302485.1 Burkholderiales bacterium
GCAGGGCCGCGCCGGTGTGCGAGGTGGGATGGGCCTTCACGTCGTCGGGCGTGCCGGTGCACACCACCTCGCCGCCGGCCTCGCCACCTTCGGGGCCGAGGTCGACGATCCAGTCGGCGGCGCGGATGACGTCGAGGTTGTGCTCGATCACCAGCAGCGAATGGCCGGCATCGAGCAGCTTGCGCAGCGCGCGCATCAGCTTGGCGATGTCGTCGAAATGCAGGCCGGTGGTGGGCTCGTCGAAGAGGAACAGCGTGCCCTTCTTCGCCACCGCCTGTCGCGGGCTGGCCGCCGCCTCGGCCAGGAAGCCGGCGAGCTTCAAACGTTGGGCCTCGCCGCCGCTGAGCGTGGGCACCGGCTGGCCCAGGCGCACATAGTCCAGGCCGACGTCGACGATGGGCTGCAGCGTGCGCAGCACCTCGCGGTCCTTGGCGAAGCACTGCACCGCCTCGCTGACGGTCAGGTCCAGCACATCGGCGATGCTCAGGCGGCGCTCGCCGCGGGTGATCAGCACCTCCAGGATCTCGGCGCGGTAGCGGCGGCCGTCGCAGTCCGGGCAGCGCAGATACACATCCGACAGGAACTGCATCTCGACGTGCTCGAAGCCCGAGCCACCGCAGGCCGGGCAGCGCCCATCACCCGCATTGAAGCTGAACATGCCGGCCGTGTAGCGGCGCTCCTGCGCCAAGGGCGCCACCGCGAAGAGCTTGCGGATCTCGTCAAACGCGCCCACATAGCTGGCCGGGTTGGAGCGCGCAGTCTTGCCGATCGGGCTCTGGTCGACGAAGACCGCATCGGCCAGGTGGTCGGCACCCAGCAGGCGCTCGTGGGCGCCGGGCGCATCGGTGGCCTGGCCGAAGTGGCGCATCAGCGCCGGCACCAGGATGTCCTGCACCAGCGTGCTCTTGCCCGAGCCCGAGACCCCAGTGACCACGGTCAGCCGCTGCAGCGGGAACTCGACTGTCAGGTTCTTCAGGTTGTTCTGCCGCGCGCCTTCCAGGATCAGCCGCGGCGTGGCCTCGTCGACAAAGCGCCTGAAGCCCATGCCCACGCTCTTGCGCGCCCCGAGGTAGGCGCCGGTCAGCGTGTCGGCCGAACGCGCAGCCTCGGGGCTGCCGTCGAAGACGATCTGGCCGCCCTTCTCGCCCGGCCCCGGGCCCATGTCGATCAGGCGGTCGGCGGCCAGCATCACCGCCGGGTCGTGCTCGACCACCACCAGGGTGTTGCCAGCATCGCGCAGGCGCTGCATGGCCTGCACGATGCGGTTCATATCGCGCGGATGCAGGCCGATGCTGGGCTCGTCCAGCACGAACAAGGTGTTGACCAGCGAGGTGCCCAGCGCGGTGGTCAGGTTGATGCGCTGCACCTCGCCGCCGCTGAGCGTGCGGCTCTGGCGGTCCAGCGTCAGGTAGCCCAGGCCCACGTCGCACAGGTAACGCAGTCGGGTGCGGATCTCATCGAGCAGCAGCTTCAGCGCCTCGTCGAGGAAGCCCTCTGGCAGGTGAATGCCGTCGAAGAAGCGCTTCAGGCGCTCGATCGGCAGCAGCATCAGGTCGTGCAGGTTCAGACCCGGCAGCACCTCCAACTGCTCGCGCGACCAGGCCGCGCCCTGCGGCAGCATGCGCTGCGCGGGCGGCAGCACGGCATCAGCATCCTCCTGGGCGCCGATGCGCCACAGCAGCGATTCCAGCTTCAGCCGCGCCCCCCCGCAGGCGGTGCAGGGCGTGTAGCTGCGGTACTTGGACAAGAGCACGCGGATGTGCATCTTGTAGGCCTTGCTCTCGAGGTACTCGAAGAAGCGGCGCACGCCGTACCACTGCTTGTTCCAGTTGCCGCTCCAGTTCGGCGAACCCTCCAGCACCCACTGGCGCTGCGCCTCGGTCAGCTGGTTCCAGGCGGTGTCACGCGGGATGCCGGCCTCGCCGGCGTACTTGACCAGGTCGTCCTGGCACTCCTGCCAGGCTGGCGTCTGCATCGGCTTGATCGCACCGTTGCGCAGGGTCTTGCGGTGGTCGGGGATGACCAGGCCGAAGTCAACGCCAATGACGCGGCCGAAGCCGCGGCAGGTCTCGCAGGCGCCGTAGGCCGAGTTGAAACTGAACAGCGCGGGCTGCGGATCGCCGTAGCGCAGGTCGCTCTCGGGGCAGTGCAGGCCGGTGCTGTACTTCCACAGCTGGGGCTCACCCTCGTCGGCCAGCGCATAGACGCTGAGCCGGCCCTGGCCGCGCTTCAAGCCCAGCTCGATGGCCTCCATCACCCGCACCCGCTCGGCGCTGCGGAAACGGAAGCGGTCGGCCACCACATCCAGCAGTTTCTTTCCGTCGGCCTCCCGCTCCGCCTGCACGCGTGAGAACCCGCTGGCCTGCAGCCACTGCTCCACCTCCTCGGCGGTGGTGTTGGCTGGCAACTCCACCGGGAAAGTGATCACCAGGCGCGGATCGCCCGCCGCCGCCGCGCGGGCCGCCAGATCGGCATGGATGGTCTCGGCGTTGTCATGCCGCACCGGCAGCGCGGTCTGGCGGTCGAACAGCTGGCCGGCGCGGGCGAACAACAGCTTCAGGTGGTCGTTCAGCTCGGTCATCGTGCCGACCGTGGAGCGGCTGGTGCGCACCGGGTTGGTCTGATCGATGGCGATGGCCGGCGGCACGCCATCGACCTTGTCCACCGCCGGCCGGTCCATGCGGTCCAGAAACTGCCGCGCATAGGCCGAGAAGGTCTCGACGTAGCGTCGTTGGCCCTCGGCATAGAGGGTGTCGAAAACCAGGCTGGACTTGCCCGAGCCGCTGGGACCGGTGACCACGGTCAGCTCGCCGGTACGGATGTCCAGGTCGAGGTTCTTCAGGTTGTGTTGGCGGGCACCACGGATCTCGATCAGGCCGGACGACATGGAAGGGTCTGCAGGGACAGGGAACCTGCCATGTTGGCACAAAGGCGTGGCGCCTGCTGTGGCCGTGGACACATGAGGCGATCGTCCGCAGGCACCTCTGATCCTCTCCCGGATCACGGGGCCGCCCCGGTCCTCGGCAGGCGAACCCGATCAGGGCCCGCGGAAGGCCCTGGCCTCGGCCTGGATCCTGGCGATCCTGGCCGCCGACGACATCGCCGCCCGCTCAGCGGTCGCCAGCCACTGGCATGCCCATGGCGTTCGCGCCGGATCGCCGAGCCGGATCAGAAGCACTGCTCCCGGACGTTGAACGTCACCACGAGCTCACCGCCGAGGAACTGGAAATAGCCCTCGGCGCGCTTGTGCAGCGCGACCCGGATGCCCTGGCTACCTGCGGAGAGATACATGTTCGGCGTGTCGGCGAGATCATTGCGCAGCACATTGACATCGACCACATCCCAGTAGCCAAGGTAGCAGTCGGCGTGCTTGGGCAGCACCAGATTGACGTCGGCGTGGAAGCGATCAGCACGTCCCGTGTCCAGCGAGCGCACCGTCAACTGGTACGAGCCTTCGCCCAGGTCGACCAGGGCCAGGTGGACCTTGCCGTCGGGTTTGTCGTTGAGGTTCCTGCGCAGGTGGCTCTCATCGATGGCCGGACCATTGGAGCGGTAAACGACCTCGTGCGCCACGCCATCGACACGGTCACGCAACACCGTGCGCATCTCGGTCTTGGCCAGCTTCAACGGAAAGGCCTGAACGGCTGTGCCGGCGAGCAGCAGGCCCAACAGCCCCCCCGCCACACCCGCCAGCCGGGGCCACGGATATGCACCGAACATGTCATGCCCTCCAAAGGTAAACACCCGCACACCCTAGCCGGCCAGGCCCTGAAGGCCAACCCCTTGTTTCAGGATGCCCCGGTCGACCGTCGGGTCATGCGGCGGCGTGTCATCCGCCGGCCCCACTCGGTGGTTGATGGCACATGAACACACTGTCCTGCCGCGCCCAGGGGCGCCTTCGGTCCATCGGTGCCAGCCTGCTGGTCCTGCTGGTGCTGCCCGCCTGCGTGGTCGTCCCGGCCCACCGAACGGCCTATGGCGGGCCGCCACCGGCATACGAGTCCGGCCCACTCGTGATGGCCCCGATGGCGCCGCCACCGCCGCGCTACGAGGTGGTGCCGGCGCTGCCGTACGCCGGCGCGGTGTGGATCGGCGGCTACTGGAACTGGTCAGGGCGGGCCCATGTCTGGGTCCCGGGCCGCTGGGAGGCGCCGCGCCACGGTTGGCGCTACGAGCCTCGGCGCTGGGAGCCCGTGGCCCGCGGGGGCTATGCGCTGCGGGGTGGCTGGCGCAACCGCTGAGGCAGCCCCCTCCCCGGGTTGACCCGGTCCGCAATCTCCGACGGGCGCCTGAGGACGGCAGCGCGACAATGGCCAGACAGAGAGCCAACAGAGCGCGAGGCCGTCGATGGGTGCACAGTTGTTCAAAGGTTTCCGGCAGGCATGCTGGGTCATCGTGTGGGCGCTCGGCGCCTGCACGGCGTCATCCGCACAATGGAAGATCGGCCAGACCGTCGGCCTGAGCGGGGCCGTCGCGGCCACAGTGGCGGAGACCCGCCAAGGCGCGATGCTGGTGATCGACGCCGTGAACCGCCAGGGCGGTGTGCAGGGCCAGCCGATTGAGCTGATCAGCCTGGACGACCGTTTCGAGGTGCCGCAGGCGGTGGCCAATGCACGCCAGTTGATCGACCAGGGCGTGCTGGCGCTGTTCCTGAACCGTGGCACGCCGCACACCCAGGCCTTGATGCCGCTGCTGAGCGAGGCGCGCATCCCCTTGATCGCGCCCTCGACCGGCGCGATGGTGCTGCACCAGCCCGTGCACCCGTGGCTCTTCAATGTGCGCGCCACCTACCAGCGCGAGGCCGAGCGCGCGATCACCCACCTCACGCAGATCGGCGTGCGCCGCATCGGCCTCGTGCAGGTCGATGACAGCTTTGGCGAGGACGCGGTGCAGGGGGCGCTCAAGGGCCTGAAGGCCGCCGGGTTGAGCGCCGTCAGCCATCAGCGATATGACCGCAGCAAGCCGGATGTCTCGGCGCTGATCCCGACGCTGGTGAAGGCCGAGCCGCAGGCCGTGATGTTCATCGGCTCGGGGACTGCGGTGGTCGACGCGATGAAGGCCCTGCGGGCGGCCGGCTCGCGGGCCCAGATGGTCACGCTGTCGAACAATGCCTCGGCTGGCTTTGTCAAGCTGCTGGGCGAGCATGCCCGCGGGGTGATCGTCAGTCAGGTCTTCCCGTCGGAGCGCTCAATCGCCGTCCCCCTGGTCAAGGAGGCGCAGCAACTGGCCAAGGCCAAGGGACTGGCGCTGACGCCGGCCATGCTGGAAGGCGTTGCCGCTGCCAAGGTGCTGGTCGAGGGCCTGCGCCGGGCGGGCCGCAACCCCACCCGGCAGAGCCTGACCGAGGCCCTGAACGGCCTGCAGCGCGTTGACCTGGGCGGCCTGGAGATGGGCTACGGCGCAAGCGACCACAGCGGCCTGGACTACGTGGATCTGTCGATCATCGCCGAGGACGGGCGTTTTCAGCGCTGAGCGCCCTCCAGCATCGCCACCATTGCGCCATGGCCGCGCTCGCGGGCCAGTTGCAGCGGTGTGCGGCCGTGGCGGTCGGCCCGTCGGGGATCGGCCCCGGCGGCCAGCAGTGCCCGCAGCACGGCCTGGTGACGCGCGCCACCGCCACCCACGACGATCGCCTCGACCATGGCCGTCCCATGC
>JAFLDI010000235.1 GCA_017302485.1 Burkholderiales bacterium
CAGTGGCTGGCCTGATCCGCCCGCCCGGCCGTCAGGCCGGGTGCGGCGCAAAGGCCCGCAGCCGGTGCCTATCCGGATCGGCCACGGTGACGGTGTGGCCGAAGGCCATGTCGGTGGGCGGCTGCAGCACCTGCAGGCCCTGCGCGGCCCAGCGGGCGCGCAGCACGTCAACCTCGGCGTGCGTGGCCAGCGTGATCGTCAGCTCACTGCCGCCGGGGGCTGCTGCGGTGGGTTGCACATCGCAGGCTTTCCACAAGCCGATCCGCAGGCCGCCGGGCAGCACGAACATGGCGAAGCCGGGTGAGGCCTCGACCGGGGCCAGGCCGAGCCGCGCGCCGCACCAGCGGGCACTGGCCAGCGGGTCGGCGACGTAGAGGATGGTGGTGCTGGGGTGGGTCATGGGGTGCTCCGTTGAAGAGCCCGCATGGTCGCGGCCACCCGTGTCAGACTCCGTCAGCAGTGATGCCCAGCTCGGCGGCGATGGTGGCCCCGGCCAGCGGGCGGCGGTGGCGGCGCAGCAGCTGCAGCAGATCGAGCAGGCGCGCGGCTCGGCTCACGGGAAGGAGGCAGCGATGGGCGGTGTCACCCGCCCATCGTACGCACTCAGCTGCGCATCAACCGCCACGGCAGCCAGATCAGCGCCGCCAGCCAGACAAAGGGCCAGGAGATCAGCATCCCCAGCAGCCGAAACGGCAGCGTGATCAGCCACACCAGCGGCCACAGCACCAGGGCCAGCAGGGCCAAGGGCCAGCACAGCACGAACAGCAGGCACCACAGCAGGAAGCTCAGCATGGCCGTGCCCCTCAGGCGATCTGCGCCGAGGGCGGCAGCGGGCGCTCGGCCAGCGGCACCAGGAACCAGGCCAGCAGGTACAGCACGAAGCCGGTCCCGCCGCACAGCGCCAGTCCCAGGAAGACCAGGCGCCAGATCCACGAGGCCAGACCGGTGGCCACCGCCAGACCGCCGCAGACGCCGCCCAGCCAGCGGTCGTCACGGTGGCGGCGCAGGCCGTTGAGGCCGCGGCTGACCTGGCCGGCCACCGAGGGGCCGGCAATCAGCTGCGCCTTGGCGCGGGCAAACTCGTCGTCGCTCAGCTGCCCCTCGGCGTGCAGGCGGGCCAGTCGTTCCAGGTCGTCGGTCAGGGACATCGCGTTCTCCTTCGTGAAAGCGCATCACTCGATGGGCCGTACTGTGAGCGCACGGCGCGCCAAGGTCCATCGTCATGCGACGAACGGTCCTGTGGCGGCGACCGGCCGCGCCCAGGGCGGCCGAACCGCGCCAGCATGACCCCCCTTGTCTGGCAGTAGCCCTTGACGCGCTTCCGTTGGAACATGTGGGCCTTTGCATCGATGGGCACATGGTCATGTCATTACTCCGCCGTGGGACGGCGCTGCTGGCGCTGCTGGCCGGCCCGGCGCTGGCCGCCAGCCCCAATGACTGGCCCCAGCTGGGCCATGACGCAGCCCACAGCTACAGCAATCCGGCCGAAAAGACGCTCAAGCCTGGCCGCTTCAAGGACCTGACGCTGCTGTGGAGCCAGAAGCTGGGCCAGTTCTTCGTGGGCGCCAGCACTGTCGGACAAGGGCGCGTGGTCAACTGCTCCAACCTGCAGGGCATCGGCGCGCAGGATGCGGTCAGCGGCGCACCACTGTGGTCGAACCCCGACCTGCCCGGCAACAGCAACTGCGGCTCGGCGGTGCTGGATGCCGGCACCGTCTGGCTGGCCACGGACGACAGCGTCAGCAAACACGGCTTCCTGGTGGCGCTGGAGCCGGCCACCGGCGCGCAGCGCTGGCAGCGGCCACTGGCTGACCCACAGTCGGTGGGTCTGCTCAGTCCGGTGCGCGAGGGCAAACGGTTGTACATCGCCGACCGGCGCTCGACGGTGCATGCCCTGTCCGCCCGCCACGGGCGCCCGCAGTGGCAGGTCGCCACGGGCTGCTACCAGAACGAGCCCACCGTGGGCGCGGGTCGGGTCTTCCTCAGCACCTGGTACTACTGTGCCGAGGGCAGCATGCGGCTGATCTCGCTGGACGCCACCGACGGCACGGCGCGCTGGACCCAGCTGCTGAGCGGTGACAGCTGGTATGCGCCACTGCTGCAGGGGCCGCGGGTGCACGTCTCCACCGTGGATGGCTGGGTGCGTGCCTTTGATGCCGACAGCGGTGCGCCGCAATGGTCGCTGCGGCTGGACCACTACCCGGCGGCGCCACTGGTGGATGGCGGCGACACCGTCTTCGCCAATGACGGCAGCGCGGTGTACGCCATCGATGCCGCCAGCGGCGCCCTGCGCTGGAAGACCGTGATGCCGCGCGGCGGCAGCATCGCCTCCAACCTGGTGCTGGCGGCGGGTTCGCTGTTCCACACGGTCATCGAGCAGGACGGCACCCACCGCCTGGGCGTGGTCAACGCGGCCACCGGCAAGGCCGGCGCGCGCAGCGCGGAGTCGATGTTCGGCGACTTCGCCCAGGTCACGGTGGCCGATGGCCGGGTACAGGTGGCCAGCAACTACGGCTACCTCTACGTCTTCGGGCTGCCGGCGCGCTGATAATGCAGGCCCTCTCCGGCCTGCACTGACGCACACCATGTTTGCCCACATCGAGCCCTACGGCGGCGACCCGATCCTCACCCTCAACGAGAACTTCCAGAAGGACCCGCGCGAGGCCAAGATCAACCTGTCGATCGGCATCTACTTCGACGATGCTGGCCGCATTCCGGTGATGGCCTGCGTGCAAGAGGCCGAGGCGCGCATCGCCGCCCAGGTCGGCCCCAAGCCCTACCTGCCGATGGAGGGCCTGGCGGCCTTCCGCTCGGGTGTGCAGACGCTGCTGTTCGGAGCCGGCCATTCGGCGCTGGCCGAGCAGCGCGTGACCACTATCCA
This sequence comes from Burkholderiales bacterium, assembly GCA_017302485.1. GTDB lineage: Bacteria > Pseudomonadota > Gammaproteobacteria > Burkholderiales > Burkholderiaceae_C > Ideonella. The sequence goes on from JAFLDI010000235.1 coordinate 2,882, forward strand.
GACCGTGGGTTCGTCCGGCGGCCTGAAGGTGGGTGCTGATTTCATCGCCCGCTGGTTCCCCGGCAGCGGCATCTGGGTCAGCGATCCCACCTGGGACAACCACAAGGCGGTGTTCGAGGGCGCCGGCCTGACGGTAGGCACCTACCCGTACTACGACGCCGCCACCGGCGGCCTGCGCTTCGAGGCGATGTGCGAGGCGCTGCGTGCGCTGCCCGCCAAGAGTGTGGTGCTGCTGCACGCCTGCTGCCACAACCCCACTGGCGTCGACCTTACCGCTGCGCAGTGGGACGCGCTGATCCCGCTGCTGAAGGAGCGCGGCCTGATCGCCTTCCTCGATCTGGCCTACCAGGGTTTCGGTGACAGCGTCGATGACGATGCCTATGCGGTGCGCGCGCTGGCGGCCTCGGGCCTGTCCTTCTTCGTCGCCAACTCGTTCAGCAAGAGCCTGTCGGTGTACGGCGAGCGCTGCGGCGCGCTGAGCGTGGTCTGCCCCGATGCGGCGCAGGCCGAGCGGGTGCTGGGCCAGCTCAAGGCCACGGTGCGGCGCAACTACTCGAACCCGCCGCTGCACGCTGGCCTGCTGGTCGCCAGCATCCTGAACACGCCCGAGCTGCACGCAATGTGGGTGGATGAGCTCAATGGCATGCGCGCGCGCATCCAGGACATGCGCCAGCGCCTGCATGCCGTGGTGAGCGCCAAGGTGCCGGGCCGCGACTTCAGCTACTTCCTCACCCAGCGCGGCATGTTCAGCTACACCGGCCTGAGTGCGGCCCAGGTCGACCGCCTGCGTGACGAGTTCGGCGTCTATCTGGTGCGTTCGGGCCGCATGTGCGTGGCAGGCCTGAACACCGGCAACGTCGAGCGCACCGCCGAGGCGATGGCGGCCGTCCTGGCGGCTTGATCTTCGTCAGAACGGGTTTAAGAGGGGCCTAAGCGCCCCTGACCATCATGGCGTCCATCGCACACCGCATGGAGCGCCATGATGCTCAAGTCCCTCGCCCTCGCCGCCCTGCTGGGCGCCACGCTGGCCGCCCAGGCGGCCCCCCCCGCCGAGCTGCTGGCCGGCTACACCGCCCAGGCCGGTGCACCGGCGCAGGCCGCGCGCGGCCAGGCCTTCTTCACCAGCCAGCACGGCAAGGAGTGGTCGTGCAGCAGCTGCCACGGCGCCACGCCCACGGCCGCCGGCCAGCATGCCAGCACCGCCAAGGCGATCAAGCCGCTGGCGCCCTCGGCCAATGCCGAGCGCTTCACCGAGCTGGCCAAGTCCGAGAAGTGGTTCCGCCGCAACTGCAATGACGTGGTGGGCCGCGAGTGCACGGCGGCCGAGAAGGCCGATGTGCTGGCCTGGCTGCTGTCGCTGAAGTGAGGAGGCCGGCCATGAAGACCTGGATCACCGGCGCCGCACTGGCCCTGGCCACCCTGCTGGCCCATGCCGACGACCACGGCACGCGCACCCCGCCGCTGCCGGCCTACCAGTCCGAGTGCGGCAGCTGTCACGTGGCCTTCCCGGCACGCAGCCTGCCGGCCGCCTCCTGGCAGCGCCTGATGGGCACCCTGGGCAAGCACTACGGCACCGATGCCTCGCTGGACGCGCCCACTGCCAAGGCCATTGGCGACTGGCTGCAGGCCAACGCCGGCCGCGGCGAGGCCCCGCCGGACGATCGCCTCACGCGCAGCCGCTGGTTCGTGCGCGAGCACGACGAGGCCGGCCCCGGCGTGTTCCAGCGGGCGTCGATCAAGTCGGCCAGCAACTGCGCCGCCTGCCACACCCGGGCCGCCGAGGGCAGCTTCCGCGAGCGCGAGATCCGCATCCCCAAGTGAGGAGACCATGATGGACACGACCATGAACCGTGTGCGCGTCTGGGACGTTCCGGTGCGCGTCTTCCACTGGCTGCTGGTGCTGAGCTTTGCCGGCGCCTGGCTGAGCGCCGAGAGCGAGCGCTGGCGTCTGCTGCATGTGACCTTGGGCTACACGGTGGCGGGCCTGGTGGCTTTCCGGCTGGTCTGGGGTCTGGTGGGCACGCGCCCGGCGCGCTTCGCCAGTTTCGTGCGCGGACCGGTGGCCGTACGGGACTATGTCAGGGGCTTGCTGACCGGGCACGCACCGCACACCACGGGCCACAACCCGGCCGGTGCACTGGCCATCGTCGGCCTGCTGGCGCTGGCTGCGCTGACCACCGCGATGGGCTGGGCCAGCTACAACGAGCTGGGCGGCGACCTGACCGAGGAGGGCCATGAGTGGGCGGCCAATGCGATGCTCTTGCTGGTGGGCGTGCACCTGGCCGGTGTGCTCGTCGGCAGCCTGGCACACCGCGAGAACCTGGTGCGGGCGATGTTCACCGGCCACAAGCGCGGCCTGCCTGCCGAGGGCGCGCAGCGTGCCTGGACGCCGCTGGGTGCGCTGCTGCTGGCCGTGGTGCTGGGTTTCTGGGCCTGGCAGTGGCGCAGCGCACCCCAGCCGGCCTCGGCATGGCAGACTGCTGCGGTCGAGCCGAGCTCGGAGCCGGGCCCGCTGGCCGCGTTGAAGGCCATGATCGACGACGACGATGACGACGATGACGAGGAAGGTCACTGATGCGCATCCTGCTGGTCGAGGACGATCCACTGCTGGGTGACGGCCTGCGCGCCGGACTGCGCCAGCAGGGCTTCCAGGTCGATTGGGGAGACAGTCACTATAAAAGTGACTGTCTCTCATTAAGAACTATGGGATGATTCCACCGCCGGGAGGTGTGGGCGTGTAGGGCGGGTACCCGATCTGACCCCAGTCATAGAA
>JAFLDI010000236.1 GCA_017302485.1 Burkholderiales bacterium
CACGACCAAGGCGGAGAGCATGCTGTGTCTCAATCCCTTTGAATACAGGGCTGGTTACTGACCGTGGAATGACTTATGGGTTTAAGCCTCATGGGATGTCTCAATCCCTTTGAATACAGGGCTGGTTTGGACGGCCTGGCCGGCCTGTGGACCCGGATTCACATCGAGGCCGGCTGGGAAGTGGCGCTGGAGTCGGCGCTGCGCGAACGCATGAGCGCCTTGGCGGTGGGTCGGCTGGATATCGTGCGCGCCTTCGCCGCCGATGCACCACCGGCCAAGCTGGCCTTCTACTCGCCGCCCGCTGCCGGTATCGCGAACACCCACCAGACGCTGCCGCGCCTGTCCGAGCTGTTGCGACTGAACGACGCCGGTCTGAAGGCGCTGCTGAACGACTGGCTGGAGGGCGTCTACACCGCCGACAGCCTGGAGGTGGCGCTGGCCCAGCGCAGCCAGTTGACCCACGGCGAGGTCATCATGACCCGCGAGGGCCATGCCGTTTCGCAGTTCGCAGTGGGCTTCTACGCGCCGGATTCCGAGCAGGCGGGCCTGCTGGCCCGCGCCCAGGAGATCGAGAACCTGGAGCGCGAATCGCGTGCCCAGCAGCTGCTGGCCGACGAGGCGCGCACGGCGCTGATCCGCATCGAGGCGGCGTTCACCGAAGCCTCTTCGCGCCTGGCCCAGGCCCGCCGCGAGGCCACCGAGGCACAGACCCGCGCCCACCAGTGGCAGGTCGAACTGCTGCGCCTGTCGCAGCAGGCCGAGGCCTCGGCCACGCGCCGCGGTCAGCTGGACGAGGAACTGGCCGAGGTCGACGCCCAGATGGAGGAACTGGCCGAGCGCCGTGCCACCGGCGAGGGCCGCTTCGAGGAGTTGGACCTGCAACTGGCCGACACCCAGGAGCGCCATGCGCAGCTGGACGAAGGCGTGATCGAGGCCGAGCGCCGCCTGGCGGGCGCGCGCGAGCAGTTGCGCTCGCTGGAGCGCCAGGCGCAGGAGGCGCAGTTCCAGGCACGGGCCCTGTCGGCGCGCCGCGGCGAGCTGCAGCGGTCGATCGAGACCGCGGCGCAGCAGGTGCGCACCAATGAACAGGCCGGCGAGCAACTGCAGCTGGAGCTGGGTGCCTTTGACGACCAGGCCGCGCAAGCTGGCCTGCAGGACGCTCTGGCGCTGCAGGCCGAGAAGGCCGAGATCCTGGGCGCAGCCCGCAGCGAGTACGACGACCTCAGCGCCAAGCTGCGCACCGCCGACGAGCAGCGTCTGCAGTTTGAGCGCAGCCTGGATCCCTTGCGCGAGCAGATCACCAAGCTGCAGCTCGAGCAGCAGGCCGCCAGCCTGGGGGGCGCGCAGTACCTGGAGCAACTGCAGGCCGCCGAGGTGGACATGGCGGCACTGGCGCAGAACATCGCCGACCACCACGTCAAGCTGTGGGGTCTGCAGGGCGAGATCGACCGCATCAACCGTGAGATTGCGGCGCTGGGTGCGGTCAACCTGGCGGCACTCGATGAGCTGACGGCGGCGCGTGAGCGCAAGACCTTCCTCGATGCGCAGAACGCCGACCTGATCGACGCCATCACCACGCTGGAAGACGCGATTCACAAGATCGACCTGGAAACGCGCGACCTGCTGATGACCACCTTCAACCAGGTCAATGAGGGTTTCGGGCGGATGTTCCCCAGCCTGTTCGGCGGCGGCCAGGCCAGGCTGATCATGACCGGCGACGAGGTGCTCGATGCCGGCGTGCAGGTGATGGCGCAGCCCCCCGGCAAGAAGAACAGCACCATCCACCTGCTGTCGGGTGGCGAGAAGGCGCTCACCGCCATCGCCCTGGTGTTCGCCATCTTCCTGCTGAACCCGGCGCCGTTCTGCCTGCTCGACGAGGTGGACGCCCCGCTGGACGACGCCAACACCGAGCGCTACGCGCGCCTGGTCAGCGAGATGTCCCAGGGCACCCAGTTCCTGTTCATCTCGCACAACAAGATCGCCATGGAGATGGCCGAGCAACTGATCGGCGTGACCATGCAGGAGCAAGGCGTGTCGCGCATCGTGGCGGTGGACATGGAAGCCGCCGTCGGCATGGTCGAGGGATGACAGGAAGAGGCGGACGATGAACCTGACCGTGGCACTGGCGATCCTGGCCGGCGTGGTGTTGCTGGGTGTGGTGGTGCATGGCGCCTGGACCACCCGTCGCGCCGGCCCGCGCCAGCCGCAGGCGGTGGACGCTGCCGAGCCGGCACACCGGCTGGAGCCCACGCTGGGCGGCGTCGATGGTCCGCCGCAGTCCTTGGGCGGCGAGCCGGTGGTCGGTCTGCCCGATCCGCTGCGTGGCGCCGTGGCCTCGCGTCGCGCGGCGCGCATCGACGCCCTGACCGATGCCATTGCCACCGTGGCGCCCGAGACCCCGGTCAGTGGCGAGATGGCACTGCAGCACCTGCCCACCACCCGCCGCGCCGGCTCCAAGCCCTTCCACATCGAGGGCCTGGACAGCGAAACCGGCGACTGGGAACAGCCGCAGGGCGGCCACCGCTACACCGAGTTCCAGGCGGGCGTTCAACTGGCCAACCGTCACGGTGCGCTCAACGAGATCGAGTACTCCGAGTTCGTGCAGAAGGTGCAGGCCTTTGCCGACGCGGTGGGCGCGATGCCCGACTTCCCCGACATGCTCGACGCCGTGGCCCGCGCGCGCGAGCTGGATGCCTTTTCCAGTGCCCACGATGCCCAGTTGACGGCCGTGCTGCGTGCCAACTCGGTGGCCTGGAGCGTGGGCTACCTGCAGCAGTGCGCCGGTCGCCATGGTTTTGTGCCGGGTGTGGTGCCTGGGCGCCTGGTGCTGCCCTCGGGCGACGAGGGTGCACCGCCGGTGCTGGTGCTGTCCTTCGACCACCAGGCCGCCTTGGCCGAGGATCCGGGCGAGGCCGCGCTGCGCGAGGTCACGCTGAGCCTGGATGTTCCGCAGACGCCCGAAGCCGCCGAGCCCTTCGCGGCCTGGCAGGAATCGGCGCGTCGCCTGGCCGATGACCTGGACGCCACGCTGGTCGACGATCAGGGACAGCCCATCACGCTGCACGCCTTCGCGGCCATCGGCGCCGAGTTGTTGCGCCTGTACCGCGCGCTGGAGTCGCGCGATCTGGCGGCCGGCAGCCTGGCGGCTCGGCGGCTGTTCAGTTGACGCGGCGCAGACCGGCGGCATGACGCCGGTGGGTGGCGGCCGGTGCCTCGCTATCATGCTGGCTCCATATTGCCTGCCCGTTCGGAGGCCCGCATGAGTCGTTGGGAATCGCACGCGCTGCGGCGCGGCGCCATGGGTCTGTTCGCCTGCCTGGCCGTCGCCACGGCCCTGGCCCAGACCAGCGCGCCCGATGCCAAGGCCCTGGAGCGCGGCGCCAAGCTGATCGGTTTCTGCGCCAACTGCCATGGCGCCAATGGCAACGCCTCCGCTCCCGAGATCCCCAACCTGGCCGGACAGAACGCGGCCTACCTGGAGGAGCAGATGCGCCGCTTCGTCGATGGCCGGCGCAAGGATCCGTTCATGGCGGGCCTGATCAAGGCCATGAGCCCGGCCGAACGTGCCGATGCGATCGCTTACCTCAGCGCGCAGCCCATGCAGCCCAGTGCTCCCCGGGCGCCGGCCGCACAGATCGCCGAGGGGCAGTCCTACTACGCCAAGGTGTGCTTCCGTTGCCATGGCGACAAGGCCATGGGTGACGCCACCGTACCGCGCCTGGCCGGCCAGCAGCCCGGCTATGTGGTCAAGAGCCTGAAGCGCTACCGCGACGGCACCGGCGAGCGGCTGGAGCCGGTGATGGCCGCCAACACGAAGATGATGAGCGACGCCCAGATCCAGGCCGTCGCCGCCTACGTGGCCAGTCTGCGATGAACCTGCCGGCTGCGTACACTCGCAGCCATGTCCCAGACGCCTGATCTTTTCGGCCCCAGCCCGGCCGAGCAGGCGGCTGCGCTGCGCGCGCAGCTGCACCACCATGCCCACCGCTACTACGTGCTCGACGACCCGGCGATCCCTGATGCCGAGTACGACCGCCTGTTCCAGGCCCTGCAGGCGCTGGAAGCCGAGCATCCCGAGCTGCTGACCCCCGACTCACCCACGCAGCGCGTGATCGGGCGCGTGCTCGATGGCTTTGCGCCGGTGCGCCACGCCGTGCCGATGCTCAGCATCCGCACCGAGACCGACACCACGCCGGCCGGCGCCGAGGCCTTCGACGCTCGGGTGCGTCGTGAACTGGCGCTGGCCGAAGAGGCCCCACCGGTGGCCTACGCTGCCGAGCTGAAGTTCGACGGCCTGGCGATCAACCTGCGCTACGAGCGCGGCGTGCTGCTGCAGGCTGCCACACGCGGTGATGGCGAGACCGGCGAGGACGTCACGCAGAACATCCGCACCATCAACCAGGTTCCCCTGCGCCTGCAGGGTGCCGAGCCCGAGGTGCTGGAAGTGCGCGGCGAGGTCTACATGCGCCGCGATGACTTCGAGGCGCTCAATGAACGCCAGCGCGGGCTGATCGCAGCGGGAGCGAAGAACGAGAAGACCTTCGTCAACCCGCGCAATGCCGCCGCTGGCGCGGTGCGCCAGCTTGATCCCGCGATCGCCGCGAAGCGCCCGCTGAGTTTCTTTGCCTACGGCCTGGGCGAGGTGCGGGGCTGGGACGTGCCCGCCACCCACCACGGCCTGCTGGAGGCCCTGGCGGCGCTGGGTCTGCCGGTGTGCGAGCACCGCGCAGTGGTCGAGGGTGCGGCCGGACTGTCGGCCTTCCACCAGCGCATCGGCGCGCTGCGCGACAGCCTGCCTTTCGACATCGACGGCGTGGTCTACAAGGTCGACGACCGCGCGCTGCAGGAGCGGCTGGGCTTCGTCACCCGCGAGCCGCGCTGGGCCGTGGCGCACAAGTACCCGGCGCAGGAGCAGCTGACCCGGCTGCTGGACATCGACATCCAGGTCGGACGCACCGGCAAGCTCACGCCGGTGGCCAAGCTCGAGCCGGTGTTCGTGGGCGGCACCACGGTCAGCAACGCCACGCTGCACAACGAGGACGAGGCGCGCCGCAAGGACGTGCGCGTGGGCGACACCGTGATCGTGCGCCGCGCCGGCGACGTCATCCCCGAGGTGGTGGGCGTGGTGCTGGAGCGTCGCCCCGCCGACGTGGGTGAGCCCTTCGACCTGTACCAGCGGCTGCAGGGCCGCTGCCCGGTCTGCGCCAGCCCGATCGAGCGCGAAGAGGGCGGCGCCGACTGGCGCTGTACCGGCGGCCTGACCTGCCCGGCGCAGCGCAAGCAGGCGCTGCTGCACTTTGCCGGTCGGCGCGCAATGGACATCGAGGGCCTGGGCGACAAGTTGGTTGACCAGTTGTTGGACGCGGGCATCGTCCAGGCGGTGCCCGACCTCTACAAGCTGGGCTTCACCGCGCTGGCGGCGATGGAGCGCATGGGCGAAAAGTCGGCGCAGAATCTGCTGGCGGGGATCGAGAAGAGCAAGGCCACTACGCTCGGGCGCTTCCTCTTCGCGCTGGGCATCCGCCAGGTGGGCGAGGCCACCGCCAAGGACCTGGCGCGGCACTTCGGCACCATCGACCGGCTGATGGACGCGCGGGTGGAGGAGCTGCTGGAGGTCCGTGACGTCGGCCCGATC
>JAFLDI010000237.1 GCA_017302485.1 Burkholderiales bacterium
GAAGGACACGGCCGCAGCCTGCGTGGCCGGGCTGGTGTCCGGGCGCGGCCGCAGCATCAGCAGCTTCCTCTATGTCTTCCTGGCCACCTTCGTGGGCGGCGGTCTGGTGCTCGACAGCCACCTGCGCAGCGGCCTGCATGGCAACGCCGGGGCCATCGGCTCGATGCCGCTGGGTCTGCCGGCCGCGGGTCAGGTGGCGCCGCCCCAGTTGCTCAGCGAGGCCTCGCTGCTGCAACTCGAGCAAGGCTTTGCCGACGCCGGCCTGGCCCTGGAAGCCGCCGGCGACGAGCGGGCGCTGCAGGCGCCCTGGCTGCCGATCACCCAGGCCTGGCTGAGTGCCACAGGTGCGGCCATCGCTCTGGCCATCAACAGCGCCGCCTGCCTGCTCGACATTGAAAACGTCATCATCGACGGCTCGATCCCGGCCGCACTGCGCGATGCCCTGCGCCAGGCCACCGAGCAGGCCCTGGACCGCTACGACTGGCAAGGTGTGACCCGGCCGCAGCTGCTGCCTGGCACGATCGGCTCGGATGCCCGGGCGCTGGGCGGTGCGCTGCTGCCGCTGCACGCCAACTTCGCGCCCGACCGGGCGCTGTTCCTGAAGGCCGAAGGGGCCTGAACGACGAGTGGCCCGATTTGGCGGGCCTTCCCGAGGGGTTGAAGCCCAGAAAGGCCGCATGCGGCGTTGCACATCCTCGCCGGGTACCCAACCCGGCTGCGGTGTGCGCCCTGCCTGCGGCCTTTCTGGGCATCAACGCAATCCCTTCCGGTAGTGTGAACAGGCCCTAGACCACCACCATCCGGCTTTCCCACTCGAAGCTGACCTTCAGTTCGCGACGCATCGCCGGCGTGGCCACCGCCAGGGTCAGCGCCGGGTCGGCGAAGTCGGCCAGCAAAGGGGGGCGCGGCGACTCGAAGAAGGGGTGGTAGTGCTCGCGGGCAGCGCGTGGGGCCACCTCATCGAACTCCTCGCGGCTGCCGCACACCTGGATCATGGCGGGCGCATGCGTCACCCCCGCCGCCCGCAATGCGTGCAGCCGGTGGTGTCCGTTGTTGACGATCAGCCGACGTCGGTGCAGCAGCACATTCACCAGGTTGGTGCTCAGGCCCACGAACAGCCCCACCATCGCTGCCGGATGGCCGCGCACGGGCAGGGCAGGCAACTCGGCGCCCTCGAAGCAGCGGGTGTCGAGCATGCGCATGTCGTGGGTATCGCTGGCAAAGACCATCTCCCGCGGGCCGCAGTGCACCAGGCGCAGACCGGCGCCGGCATCGCCACCCTGCAAGGGCAGGCACAGCGGACCCAGTGCCTCAGCGTCCGGCGGGCCGGCGGACGCCAGGCCCTCCACGGTGGCGCCGGTCAGCGAGTACTGCGACACCACCAACTGGTCCAGTGGCACCAGGCCGAAGGCCACCGGCACGGCGTCGAAGGTGCGTTGCACCGCCGGACAGGCGATGACCTCGTTCACATGGGTCTGCACGGCCGGCGGCAGAGGCAGGACGACGGGCTCGTCGGCGCGTCCGGCTTCGTCCTTGGACAGTCGATCCCAGCGCGGAATGGCGGCGCGCCAGGCGTCGGCCAGCGCCATGGGCGTCAGCGGTGGCCTGCCCGGCAACTGCTCCAGCCAGCGCAGCAGGCGGGACAGCTGCCCGGGCGCCAGCAGGCACAAGGTGCTGTGCCGGGCATCAAGAGGCTGTGGGCAATCGGTAGTCGGTGTCATGTGTGAAGAATGTCACATTGAGGGGTCGGCAACACAATTGGGGATTGTCAAGCAGTGGCGCCTGCGTGAATAGTCGCGCCTCCTCCCATGAACCCGTGAAAGGAAGTTCACATGCGCGTCCTGACTCTTGAAGAGATGGAAAAGGTCTCCGGCGGCTGGGGCTGCCGGGGTGGTTGGGGTGGTTGGGGTGGCTGGGGCCGCGGTTGCAGCAACCGCGGTGGCAGCAGCCACCACGGCTGCAGCGGCCATGGCAGCAGCAGCAGCAACCACGACTGCAACCCGCCGCCGCCGCCGCCGGCCCCGGCCCCGGTGCCCTGAGGTCTGCCGACCTGTGTGGCGGCCGGGCCACTGGCCGCCTGCCGATCAAGGGCCCTCGCGGGCCCTTTGTCGTTGGACCTACCGTTTGCAGCCCCCACAATCGGGCGCTGCCCCTTCACCAGAACGATGCCACCGACCCCGCCTGACTCCCCGCTGTTCCGTGCCCAGGCCGTGGCGGCCCGCGCGCCCCGGCAGGTGGGCGAGGTGGTGCTGTGGCCTGGTGCGTCATCGCGCTGGCTGGCCTGGCTGGCCTGGGCCCTGCTGCTGGCGCTGGTGGCGCTGCTGGTCTTTGGCAGCTATGCCCGCCGCTCCACCGTCAACGGCGTGCTGTTGCCGGCCGCCGGCCTGATCCGGCTGGCCGCTCCACAGGCCGGTACGGTGATCGAGTCCAAGGTCCATGAAGGCCAGGTGGTGCGGGCGGGCGAGCTGCTGTTCGTGCTGTCGGATGACCGCGGCGGCCCAGGCGCCGAGGCCTGGCAGGGTCAGGTGGCCGAGCGTGTTGCCGAGCGAAAGGCGTCGCTGGAGGCCGACCTGCGCCGCGTCGAGATCGCCGAGCGCCTGGAAGCCGGTCAGTTGGCGCGCCGCATCGGCACGCTGCGCGCCGAGCAGGAACAGGCCCAGCGCCAGTTGGCCCTGCTGCGCCAGCGCACGCAGGGCGCCGATGAGGCCGCTCAGCGCTACCAGGCGCTGTTCCGCCAGGGCTTTGTCTCGCGCGACGAATTGCTGGCGCGCGAGACCCAGCAGTCCGAATTGCAGGGCCAGGTCCAGGCGCTTCAGCGCGACCTGCTGGGCCTGGAGCGGCAATTGGTCGAGGCCCGGCGCGAGGCCGACAGTCAGAAGACCCGCAGCGCCATCCAGCGCGGCGAGCTTGACCGCGAGGCGCAGCAGGCGGCGCGCGAGTACACCGAGATCGAAGCACGCCGTCGCGTGCAGCTGAGCGCACCGACCGCGGGGCGCATCTCGCAGCTGCGCGCCGAGGTGGGCCAGAGTGTCGAGTCCGGCCGCCAGCTGGCCCAGCTGGTGCCGGGCGACAGCGCGCTGGTGGCGCGCCTGTATGTGCCCAGCAGCGGCGCCGGCTTCGTGCGGCCCGGCATGCCGGTGCTGCTGCGGTACGACGCTTTCCCGTACCAGAAATACGGCCAGCACCGCGGTGAAGTGCTGTCGGTCTCAAGCGCTGCCGCCACGCCGGCCGAACTGGGCGAGGCCGCCTGGCGTCCCGAGTGGGCGGCCGAGCCCTTGTTCGCGGTCAGCGTGAAGCTGCCGGCGCAGACCATGGAAGGTGCCGACCTGCCGCTGCAGGCCGGCATGCGGGTCGAGGCCGACCTGCTGCACGAGTCGCGCCGCCTGTATGAATGGATGCTTGAGCCGCTGCTGGGCATCAAGGAACGGCTGCGCCCCTGATGAACACCGCCTCCCCGACCCCGCCGTCCTGGCTTGATCGCCTGCAGATGGGCTGGAAGCCGCGTCTGGTCCCTGTGCTGCAGACCGAGGCGGCCGAGTGCGGCCTGGCCTGCGTGGCCATGCTGCTGGGCCAGCATGGCACGCTGACCGATCTGGCCACGCTGCGCAGCCGCCATGGCGCCTCGCCACAGGGCATGACGCTGGCCGATCTGTCGCGCGTCGCCCAGGCCGAGCACCTGGCCACGCGCGCGGTGCGTCTGGAGACCGACGAGCTGGCCCAGCTGCGCCTGCCCTGCGTGCTGCATTGGGATCTGGCGCATTTCGTCGTGCTGGTCGAGGTGCGCGGGACGCATTGCCGCATCGTCGATCCCGCCAGCGGCGAGCGCCGCATCAGCCTGGCCGAGCTGTCGCAGCGCTTCAGTGGCGTGGCGCTGGAGGCCTGGCCCGACAGCAGCTTCGTGCCGCGCGAGGAGGCGCAGCCAGTCTCGGTGCGCCGCTTGATCGGCCGCGTCGACGGGCTGGCGGCCACGCTGTGGCGGGTGTTCTCGGTGTCGCTGCTGCTGGAGGCGCTGGCGCTGGCCAGCCCGCTGTTCATGCAGTGGGTGGTCGATCATGTGGTGGTCTCGCGCGACACCAGCCTGCTGGGCACACTGGCCATCGGCTTCGTGCTGCTGCTGCTCGTGCAGCAGGTCTTCACGGTGGCGCGCGCCTGGCTGGTGCTGCGGGTGGGCACGCAGCTGCGCGTGCAGTGGCGCAGCAATGTGCTGCAGCACCTGCTGAAGTTGCCGCTGGACTGGTTTGCGCGGCGCCATCTGGGCGATGTGATGTCGCGCTTCGGCTCGGTGTCCAATATCCAGCAGGTGCTGACCACCACCTTCATCGAGACCGCGCTCGATGGCCTGATGGTGCTGTTCACGCTGGGCCTGATGCTGCTCTACAGCCCCTGGCTGACGCTGTTCGCGGTGCTGGCGGTGCTGGCCTATGCACTGCTGCGCGCACTGCGCTACCGGCCGCTGCGCGAGGCCAGTGCCGAGCGCCTGGTGCGCGGCGCCTTGGAGTCCAGCCACCTGCTCGAGACCGTGCGCGGCATCCGCACGCTGCGCCTGTTCGACCGCACCCCTGAACGCATGGCGGCCTGGCAGACGCTGATGGTGGCCGAAGTCAACGCCGGCCTGAAGGTGCAGCGCCTGGACATTGTCTACCGCACCGCGCGCCGGTTGCTGACGGGCCTGGCCGGCCTGGGCCTGCTGTGGCTGGGCGCGCGCGAGGTCATGGCCGGCACGCTCAGCGTGGGTATGCTGCTGGCCTTCCTGGCCTATCGCGGCCAGTTCGACAGCCGCTTCGGCGAGCTGATCAACAAGTACTTCGACCTGCGCATGCTGCAGATCGACGCCCAGCGCCTGTCCGACATCGTGCTCACCGCGCCCGAGGCCGAGGGGCCGGCGGCTGCCGCACCGACGTCGGCACAGCCGCCGGCGATTGAGCTCGACGGCCTGGCCTTTCGCTACGCCGAGGGCACGCCCGAGGTGCTGCGCGGCCTGTCGTTGCGCATTGCCGCTGGCGAGTCGGTGGCGATCACCGGCCCCTCGGGCTGCGGCAAGACCACGCTGCTGAACCTCTTGCTGGGCGTGCACCTGCCGCAGCGCGGCGAGATCCGCATCGATGGCCAACCCCTGCCGACGCTGGGCCTGGCGCGCTGGCGCGCCCAGGTGGGCACGGTGCTGCAGGACGACACGCTGTTCGCCGGCTCGATCGCCGACAACATCAGTTGCTTCGATCCGCGCCCCGACCCTGCCTGGATCGAGCAGTGCGCCCGTCTGGCCGCGGTGCATGAGGACATCGCCCGCATGCCCATGGGCTACCACAGCCTGGTGGGAGACATGGGCAGCACCTTGTCGGGCGGCCAGCGCCAGCGTGTCGTTCTGGCGCGCGCGCTGTACCGCCGACCGCGGGTGCTGATCCTCGACGAAGCGACCAGCCACCTCGACCTGGCGCGCGAGGCTGAAGTGGGCTCGGCCATCGCCCGGCAGCCGATGACGCGCATCCTGGTCGCGCATCGGCCGCAGACGCTGATGCTGGCCGACCGGGTGATCGAGATCGGCGAGGGCGGTGTGCTTCGCGTTGAGACGGCGGCCGTCTATGCCGACCGTCAGGGCCTGCAGCGGCCCGGACCCGGCGCATGAAGGCGCT
>JAFLDI010000238.1 GCA_017302485.1 Burkholderiales bacterium
GCACCAGGCGTCAATCGCCGCGTCGGCCAGTGGCTCCCAGCGGGCGATCCAGTCTTGCAGCACGGCGCGGTTGGCCGGCGTCTCCAGCGCCTGGTGCGCCAGGGCGCCGGCCCAGCGGCGGTGGCGCTGGGCGTCAAGCAACTGGGCGTCGCTCAGCAGACCCAACAAGGTGTCGCCGTTGTGGCGCGCCGCCTCGCCCAGGCCGCGCAGCACCGTCTCCTCCACGGCCGGCCGCAGCACCAGGTTGAAGGCCGTGAAGCTCTCGGCCCAATCCCAGGCCACCAGCGCGCGCTCGACCAGCTCGCGCCAGCCCTGCCAGGCGGGATCGGTCTCCCAGCGAGCGCGCTCACCCTCGGCAAAGCCCAGGCCGGGGAAGGCGTTGGCCAGCTCGCGGGTGCGGTAGGCGGTGTGGGTCAGCCAGCGCAGCGAGTCGGCGGTCTGGTAGGTGGCGCAGTTGGAGATGGTCGAGGCCGGCGCCATCTGCGTCAGGTAGGCCGAGCCCATCTGCAGCGTGTGGATCAGGTATCGCGCCGGCGTGTACAGGCGCGCCAGCACCTGTGCCCAGCCGGGCTCGAGCATGGCGTCGTGGCCGCGCGCCGAGAACTGCTCGAACAGGCCCTGGACATAGGTCTCCTGGCCGTCCTGCTGCATGTTGTAGGTGCGGTAGACGATCTCGTCCGGGTCGCGGAAGGCGTTCCAGTCGGCATGCACCAGCGGCGAGGCGTTGCGGTACTGCTTGAACCAGCGCGCCATGTCGAAGTTCGGGTCGAGCTCGAACGGGGCGTCCGGGTTGTCGGTCGAGAAGTGCAGGTTGGTCGAGACGATCTCGTACTCGCTGGGCTTGCGCCGGCGGCCGGCGAGATGGCTCCAGGTCTTCAGCGGCTTGAGGATGTCGGGTGCATTCATGGGGGGCTCCTCAGAGGGTCTTCTCGTAGTAGAAGCGGACGTGGTCCTCGGCGGTCTCGATGCGTCCGGCAAAGGAGCCGAGGTTGACCTCCAGCTCCGACATGCGAAATGGCCGGCCCAGCGCGCGCTCGAGCGTTTCGCGGCGCAGCAGCAGCTCGCCCTCGCAGTCGATGCGCACATAGGCCAGCTTGTCGTCGACGCGGATCTGCTTGCCGGGGTTGTCCTCCTCGGCGGCCTCGATCACCGCGGCGGTGATCGGGCTGGCGCGCAGCACCGGGCCGACGCGGTTGTTGCGGTAGGCCTCAGCGGTCCTGGATGTTTTCATGGGGTGTCCTTGGATTCAGGTATGCGCGAACAGGGGCTGCACGCCCTCGACATCGACCAGCACGTCCTCACCCTCGACGCGTACGGGGTAGGGCGCCAGGCGGCAGTCGTGCGGGTTGATGCCCTCGCCGGTGCGGGCGTCGAAGGTCCATTGGTGGGCGCGGCACATCAGCACGCGGCCGTCGAACTTTCCTTCGCACAGCGGAATGTCCTGGTGCGGGCACACGCCCTGGAAGGCGCGCACTTCGCCGCCTTCGACACCCAGCAGCACGATCAGGTGCTCGCCGACCTCGACCTCGGTCATCTCGCCCTCCCAGACATCGTCCAGGGTGGCGACCTTCTGGTAGCTCATCGCAGGCTCCCTCAGGCGTCGGCAAAGATGAACTCGAGGGCCTCCATCGGCTGGATGTCGGTCTCGTTCAGGCGGGCGCTGCGCGGGAAGAAGTCATCCGCGCCCTGGCGGCGCACGCGGATCACCTTGTCGGGCTGAGGCCGCACGCGCCGGCCCACCGAGTGGTGCGCGGCGGCCGCGGCCACCTCGTCCATGCTGTTGTCGGTGTCGACGGCAACGAGCTGCAGCACGAAGTCGTACTGGAAGTTCGAGATGATGGGGAACAAGGCCATGTCGTGGTCTCCTCGGTGGGTGCGCGGGCTCAGGCGGCCTGCTTCTGGGTGCGTGGGTCGCGGTAGGCGTCGACCCAGGCGTAGCCGTGGGCGTCGTCACCGATCTCGCCGGGCGCCAGGTTCATGTACTTCAGCGCGCCCATCAGGTCGGGCGGCTGGATGTGGCCGGCCAGGAAGCGGTCGACCAGGGTCAGGTGGTCGCGGTAGCGCAGCGGGTCCTGCTGGAAGACCCAGCGGTCGATCTCGCTGTTGAAGTGGTAGGTGCGGCCCTGGTAAGTCAATGGGTAGTCCTTGACGTTCCAGCCCTTGCCCGGCACGGCACAGATCGGGATCTGGCTCATGTTGCAGACGATGGGCAGGGTCTCGGGCAGGGTCAGGTCGACGCGGCCGGCCTTGAGGTTGTCGATGATCACGTCCCAGCACTGGCCGAAGCTGTCGTTCCAGCCGGGGTACTTCTCCTCCAGCCAGTCGCGGCAGTCGGGTGTCATGCCGGCGGCGGGGTTCCACCACAGCGTTGGCCGCCAGAACCAGATGCCCATCTGGTAGGCGTGGTGCTGGTAGTCGAACTCGTTGATCATCTGATCCCAGTACCAGGGCAGGTCCAGGCCGAGGTCGATCAGCGTGCGCTCGAACTGGCCGACGATCCACTCGCGCATGAACTCCTTGAACGACTGCTTGCGGTGCTCCAGCGGCGTGGCGTAGTCCATCGCGGTGCCGGTGAGCAGGCTGAACAGCCGCCAGGCGCGGGCAATCGCCACGTCAACCAGCTTCTGCGCCTGCTCCTTGCGACCGTTGGCGATCAGCACCTGCAGCGCCGGGCCGCCGATCTGCGCGTGGCGCGACTCGTCAGTCTGGATGCTGGAGATCAGGCTGGAGAAGGTGAAGTCGCCGGCCTCGGCGGCATCGGCCGCCAGGCCCAGGAACTGCATGTTGGTGAAACCGGTCTCGAAGGCGAAGGTCAGCATCACCGCGATGTCGGTGGCGCTGCGCGCGAGGAACAGGTCGTCGAAGGTGTGGCGCGCGGCGATCGCGCCCCACTCGTTGGTGTGGTAGGCCTTGTGGGCCCAGTCGAACTGCCGGTCCTTGGGGCAGTAGCTGTGCGGGAAGTACAGCTGCAGCTGGGCGTGGCGGTTCTCGTCCATCATCCCGAAGGTGGCCATGTTGCGCATGCCCGGCGCGCGGCCGAAGCGGGCCATGCGGGCCTCGGCGCTCATCGCCGCGTACTCGCCCAGCGCGATGGCGCCGTAGTGCGACTTCAGGATCGACAGCCAGCCCGGGTCGGCCTCGTCGAACATGCGGCTGCGCTCCAGCGCGGCCTTCACAGAGTAGGCGCCGGCGTCCTTCTCGCGCTGGATCCGTACGTACTCGGGGTAGGAGGTCTTGTACGGCTCGTCATAGGCTTCCCACTGCGCCATGGGCACGCCCTGCGCACCGGTCATCAGGTCGGGGAAGAGTTCGGCATCGGCGACGTAGGACGGCGTCCAGTTGGTGCAGCGCGCGATGTCGTACCACTCGTGGCGTTCGAGCAGGGGCATGGCTTGTCTCCAGGATTCGTGGGTGGCAGGCCCGTCGTCGCGGGCCCTCGTCGCGCCAGGGCACGCGGGCCGCTGGCGAGGACCTGAATCTAGGGACGCGCCGCCCCGCGCGCCATTGGACGAAGGTTTAGGGCCTGTCCACGATGACGACGGGGAGATGCCTGACGTGCCCCGCCCGGCTGCGGACAATGCTGCTCGTCACCCCTTGCTGGAGGTGCACCGATGGACGAGTCCTTTCTTGCTGGCGTCATCGTCGATCACACGCCCCACGCGCTGGTGGCCGTCGATCGGGAAGGGCTGGTGCGCTTCTGGAACGCCGGTGCCACGACGCTCTACGGGCACGAGGCCATCGACGCGCTGGGCCGGCGCTGGATCGACCTGTTCGGCGATCCGCCGCCCGAGGGCCCGGCGGCCACCGCCGAGGTCGTGCGGCGCTGCCGCAACGGCGCGCTGATCTACGTTCAGTCCTGCCATCGATGGCTGCCTGGGAACAGCGACCTCGCGGCCGGACTGCTGTTCAGCGATGTCGACGTGACGCCGCTGCGCGTGCAGCGCGAGGCCCAGTTGGTCGAGGAGCGCTACGGCCGGTTGCTCGAATCGATGCCTGACGCCATCGTCGTGGCCGACCCGATCGGGCGCATCGTCCACGTCAATGCGCAGGCGCAGCAGATCTTCGGCTACCGCAGCGCCGCCTTGCTGGGCGATGTGATCGAGCGCCTGCTGCCGGCGCGCACCCGGGCTGCCCATGTCGGCCTGCGCGATGCCTACCTGGCCTCGCCGCGGACGCGGCCGATGGGCCAGGGCCTGGCGC
>JAFLDI010000239.1 GCA_017302485.1 Burkholderiales bacterium
TCAGCGGCTGGCGCAGCGGCCGGCGCGGCAGCCGCGGTGGCGGCGGCACCGCTGCCCTTGAAGTCGGTGGCGTACCAGCCCGAACCCTTGAGCTGGAAGCCGGCGGCGGTGAGTTGCTTGGCAAACTGCTCGGCACCGCAGGCGGGGCAGACCGTCAGCGGGGCATCGGACATCTTTTGCAGCACATCCTTGGCGTGGCCGCATGCGCCGCAGCGGTAGGCGTAGATCGGCATGACCTGTCCCTCACACAAAACCGTTGATTATAAATTGACCGCCCCGGGGCCGGTTGTGCAGCCCCGCGGCAAGGTCGCCCGAGAGGGCGAAGCTGGGGACGATGCAGCCCGGCTTCAAGCCCCCGGCGTATCGGGCAGGCCCTCGACGTGTTGCTTGTGGACGTGGCGGTTGGTCAGCCACTGCGGCGCCAGCGAGCCGAAAATCATGCCCACGAAGGCCGCGATCAGGCCGGCCAACTGGCCCGGAAAGGTCTCACCGAGCGTGCTGATCTGCGGGAAGAAGACGATCCACACACCCACGCCGCCGCCCAACGAGAAGATCGCCCCCTGGGTGGTGGCGCGCTTCCAGTACAGGCCCATCACCAGCGGCACGAAGGCGCCCACCAGCGTCACCTGGTAGGCCGCCGAGACCAGGTCGTAGATCGGCGTGCCCTTCATGGCGATGGCATAGGCCAGCACCAGCGCGGCGAAGATGACGATGGTCCAGCGCATGGCCAGCAGCTGCTCGCGGTCCTGCATCGGGCCGCGCAGGTTCTTGACGATGTTCTCGACGAAGCTGGTCGACGGCGCCAGCAGCGTGGCCGAGCTGGTGCTCTTGATGGCCGACAGCAGCGCGCCGAAGAACAGGATCTGCATGATCAGCGGCATCTGGCCCAGCACGAAGGTGGGCAGCAGGCGCTGGTAGTCGTTCTCGGCCAGGTCCAGGGCCTGCTGGCCCAGCACCACCACCGCACTCATGACGATGAACATCGGCACGAAGGCGAAGAGGATGTAGGCGAAGCCGCCGATCATCGCGCCACGGCGCGCGGTCTGTGCGTCCTTGGCCGACATCACGCGCTGGAACACGTCCTGCTGCGGGATGCTGCCCAGCATCATGGTCAGGGCGGCGCCCAGGAACATCGCGATCTCGGTGAAGCTGGGCTCGGGGAAGAACTTCCACAGGTCCTTGTCGGCGGCCACGGCCAGCACCTTGTCGGCGCCGCCGGCCAGGTCGGCCGAGAAGACCGCGATCACCGACAGGCCCACCACCAGCACGATCATCTGGATGAAGTCGGTCCAGGCCACCGCCAGGAAGCCGCCCACCACCACGTAGATCAGCACCGCCAGCGTGCCGACGATCATGCCGGCGGTCTCGCTCATCGCGCCGTCGGTCAGCACCGAGAAGACCAGGCCCAGTGCGGTGATCTGCGCCGCCACCCACCCCAGGTAGCTCAGGATGATGGCCAGCGAGCAGAAGACCTCGACGCCCTTGCCGTAGCGCTCGCGGTAGAAGTCGCCGATGGTCAGCAGGTTCAGCCGGTACAGCCTGGCGGCGAAGAAGGCGCCTACCAGGATCAGGCAGGTGCCGGCGCCGAACGGGTCCTCCACGATCGCGCCCAGACCGCCCTGGACGAAACGGGCCGGGATGCCCATCACCGTCTCGGCACCGAACCAGGTGGCGAAGGTGGTGGTAATCACCATGATCAGCGGCAGGCTGCGACCGGCAATGGCGAAGTCGCTGGTGTTCCTGATGCGCGTGCCGGCCCACAGGCCCAGGCCCAGGGTGCCCAGCAGGTAAAGCACGACGAAGACGATCAGCGTGGTGTTCATGGCGCGAACTTCAGGGTCTGAAACGGCCGCCCAACGCGGCCGGGGCCGATTATCGCGGCAGCCGGGCGGCGCTCACCAGCCGCCGTGGCCAAACACCTGGGTCACCAGGCGGGCCATCACCATGCCCAGCAGGAAGCCCCCGGCCGCCACCAGCAGCAGGGTCACCAGACGATTGGTGCGCCGCTGCTCATTGAGCAGGGCGCGCAGCAGGTCCCGGTCGTCACGGGGCGGGCGCTCCAGCGCGTGGTGCACCAGGCGCGGCAGTTCAGGCAGCAGGCGGGCGTACTGGGGCGCTTCGTCCTTCAGGCGGCGCAGCAGGGCGCGCCAACCCACCTGCTCGTCCATCCAGCGCTCGAGGAAGGGCTTGGCGGTGTCCCACAGGTCCAGCTCGGGGTCCAGTTCACGGCCCAGGCCCTCGACGTTGAGCAGGGTCTTCTGCAGCAGCACCAGCTGCGGCTGGATCTCGACGTTGAAGCGGCGCGAGGTCTGGAACAGGCGCAGCAGCACCTGGCCCAGCGAGATGTCCTTCAGCGGCCGGTCGAACTGCGGCTCGCAGGTGGCGCGCACCGCGGCCTCCAGCTGCTCGATGCGCGTGCTGGCCGGCACCCAGCCGCTCTCCACATGCAGCTCGGCCACGCGCTTGTAGTCGCGGCGGAAGAAGGCGATGAAGTTCTGCGCCAGGTAGTTCTTGTCGACCTCGGTGAGCGTGCCGATGATGCCGAAATCCAGCGCGATGTAGCGGCCGAAAGTGGCCGGATCGATGCTGACCTGGATGTTGCCCGGGTGCATGTCGGCATGGAAGAAGCCATCGCGGAAGACCTGGGTGAAGAAGATGGTCACGCCGTCGCGCGCCAGCTTGCGGATATCCACGCCGGCCTCGCGCAGGCGGTCCACCTGGCTGATCGGGATGCCCTTCATCCGCTCCATCACGATCACGCTGGCGGTGCACAGCTCCCAGTGCATCTCGGGGACGATGATCAGCGGCAGGTCGGCCATGTTGCGCCGCAGCTGGGCAGCGTTGGCCGCCTCGCGCACCAGATCCAGCTCATCATGCAGGTAGGTATCGAACTCGGCCACCACGTCGCGCGGGCGCAGTCGCCGTCCGTCCACCGACAGCCGCTCGACCCAGCCAGCCAGCACGTGCAGCAGCGCCAGATCGTCCTCGATCACCGCCAGCATGCCAGGGCGCAGCACCTTGACCGCCACCTCGCGGCCATCGGGCAGGCAGGCAAAGTGCACCTGGGCGATGGAAGCGCTGGCCACCGGCTCGGCCTCGAACCGAGAGAACAGCTCGGTCACCGGACGGCCCAGCGCCTGCTCGATCAGCGCCTGCGACTGCGCGGCCGGAAACGGCGGCACACGGTCTTGCAGGTGGGCCAGCTCGCTGGCGATGTCGGGCGGCACCAGATCGGGCCGGGTGGACAGCACCTGACCGAACTTGATGAAGATCGGGCCCAGCGCCTCCAGTGCGAGGCGCAGGCGCACGCCGCGCGGCAGGCGGGCGTGCTCGCTGGACGGACGCACCAGGGCCAGCGCCCAGCCCGCCGGACGGCGGGTCAGCGTCTGCAGCGCCAGCTCGACGACGCCCAAGCGCCAGAAGGTCAGGACGATGCGGCCCAGCCGCAGCAGCTTGCGCATGCCGCGACCGTCAGGGTTTGCGGATCGTGCCGGCCACGCCCTGCACCAGGCCGCGCGCGGCGGCCAGCACCTGTTCACCGGCACGCGCCACGGTCTCGCCCAAGGGGCCACCGACCACGCGCTCCAGATCGGCGGCGATGTCCCAGCGCACGTTGGCCAGAATCCAGGTGATGTCGGCGGCCAGGGCGGCGTCGCCCTCCACGTGAACGGCCGGAACCTGGCCAACGGCCAGGCTGCGCGCAGCGCTCAGCGGTTGGGAGGCATCCACCCGCAGTTGCAGGTCGGGGGCGTCCCGTCCGGGTTCGTCGATCGCCATGGCTTCGAGCAGACCGGCCGGCGTGATGCGCAGCGACAGCGGCGGCGGCGGTGGCAGCGGGATGCGCCAGCCCTCCACCTCGATCCGCAGGCTCTGGCCACTGCGGGCCTGGAGGCGCTCGGTGGCCGCCGGGGCGGCGCTCAGCACATGGTTGGCCAGCAGCACGAAGCGCGCAGCGGCAGCGGGCAGGACGAGGTCGGTCAGCGGAGAGGCCATGGGGCGCGATTGTAGGAGTGCCCCTGGCAGCACCGGGCGCGCTGGGTCAAGCGTCGCCGTAGCCAGTGGGATTGCCGCTCTGCCAGCGCCAGGCGTCGGCGCACATCTGCTCAAGGCTTCGAGTGGCCTGCCAGCCCAGCAGCTCGCGCGCACGGGAGGCGTCGGCGTAGTAGCTGGGCAGGTCGCCAGGGCGGCGATCAACGATCTGGTACGGGATGGGCTGGCCGGCCGCCTTCTCGAAGGCCCGGACCAGGTCGAGCACGCTGTAGCCCACGCCAGTGCCCAGGTTGACGGTGACCGACTGGCGCTCGCCCAGCAGGTAGCGCAGCGCCGCCACATGCCCTTCGGCCAGGTCCATCACATGCAAATAGTCGCGCACGCCGGTGCCGTCGGGGGTGTCGTAATCGCCGCCGAACACCGACAGGAAGGCACGCCGCCCGACCGCCACCTGCTGCACATAGGGCATCAGGTTGTTGGGCACGCCGCGTGGATCCTCGCCGATGCGGCCACTCTCATGGGCACCCACCGGGTTGAAATAGCGCAGCCAGGCGATCTTCCAGGCCGGATCCGAGCTCTCCAGATCGCGCAGGATCTGCTCGCCCATCAGCTTGGTGCGGCCGTAGACGTTCATCGCGTCCAGCGGGTGCTGCTCGGTGTAGGGCAGGAACTGCGGTGTGCCATAGACCGTGGCGCTGGACGAGAAGACGATGGTCTTGACGCCGGCACGGCCCATGGCCTGGCAGGTGCTGACCAGGCCTCCGATGTTGTTGGCGTAGTACTTCAATGGCTCGGCGGCCGATTCACCCACCGCCTTGAAGGCGGCGAAGTGCACCACCGCGTCGATCGCGTGCTCAGCGAAGACCCGGTCCAGCGCCGCGCCGTCGGTGACGCTGGCCTGCACGAACACCGGCGTCTGTCCGCCCAGTTCGGCCAGCCGGTGCAGCACTTCGGGCGAGCTGTTGGAAAAGTCATCCAGGCCCACCACCTCAAAGCCGGCCGACCACAGGGCCAGCCAGGTGTGGGAAGCGATGTAGCCGGTGGCTCCGGTGAGCAGGACGCGTGGCATGGACGGGACGGGCGAGGAAGGATGGCGACAGTATGCCTGTTGCAGGTGTCATCCACACCACAGCGGTTACGACTTGACATTGACGCCCCGGGGTCGACTCGGCGACATTACGGCCCGCGCCGGGCAGGCGGCGCAACCACCACGTGCCTTGTCGGGCCCGGCTTGCGTCGGGGCCGAGGGCTTGCCATGACCCAGGAGTTCCCAATGATTCGCTTGACCCTGCCAACCCTCGTTCTGCTCATGGCCGTGTCGGCCACCGGCACCGCCCAGGCCGTCGAGGTCTACACCGCCGTCGGCGCCCCCGGCCTGATGCTGGGCGTGGCCCAGCCGATGAACAGCCAGTTCACGCTGCGCGCCGACCTGGCCACCGCCGGCAACCGCAGCCGCAACAGCACCCAGGAGGGCATCGCCTACCAGGGCCAGCTGAAGTCCGGCCGCTTCGCGGTGTTCGGCGACTGGTTCCCGATGGAGTCGGGCTTCCGCGTCACCGCCGCCCTGACCAGCAACGACTACAAGCTGGATCTCGATGCCTCAGGGGCGGGGCGCACCGTCAAGGTCG
>JAFLDI010000024.1 GCA_017302485.1 Burkholderiales bacterium
CGCCTCGGGGGCCACCAGGCGGTTCAGCCAGCCCCAGCGCTCGCCCTCCTCGCCGCCCAGCGCGCGGCCGCTGTAGAGCAGCTCGCTGGCCCGGCCCTGGCCGATCAGGCGCGGCAGCATGGCGCAGGCGCCCATGTCGCAGCCGGCCAGACCCACCCGGTTGAACAGGAAGGCCGTCTTGCTGCGCGAGGTCCCCAGGCGCAGGTCGGAGGCCATCGCCATGATGGCACCGGCGCCGGCGCACACGCCGTCCACCGCGGCCACGATGGGCTGCGGGCAGGCGCGCATCGCCGCCACCAGATCGCCGGTCATGCGGGTGAACATCAGCAGTTCAGGCGCCGCCAGGCGTACCAGCGGGCCGATGATCTCGTGCACGTCGCCGCCGGAGCAGAAGTTGTCGCCCGCACCCACCAGCACCACCGCATGGATGTCGTCGGCATACTTCAGCGCGCGGAACAGGTCGCGCAGTTCGGCGTAGCTCTCGAAGGTCAGCGGATTCTTGCGCTCGGGGCGGTTGAGCGTGATGGTGGCCACGGCGCCATGCGCCTGCCAGCGGAAGTGGGTGGCCTGGTAGCCGGCCAGCGGGCGTCGGTTGCCCGCCAGCAGACCCGGATCGATATCGGTGGAGGTGGTGTTGCTCATGGTGGTTCTCTCACATGACTTCGCCGCCGCTGACGGAGATGCACTGGCCGGTGATCGCTGCGGCGCCCTCGCCCAGCAGCCAGCGCACCGCGTCGGCCACCTGCCCGGGCTGCACCAGGCGACGCTGCGGATTGCTGGCAGCGAACTCGGCCAACGCCTGCTCGGGTGTGCGGCCGGTCTTGGCCACCACGTTGGCCACGCTCTCCAGCAGGATGTCGGTCTCGGTGTAGCCAGGGCAGACCGCGTTGACGGTGATGCCGGTCGCCGCCAGCTCCAGTGCCAGCGAGCGTGTCAGGCCCACCACGCCATGCTTGGCGGCGCTGTAGGCTGCCACGTAGGCATAGCCGCGCTGGCCGGCGGTGCTGGCGATGTTGACGATGCGGCCCTGGCCGGCCGCGCGCAGGTCGCTCAGCGCGGCCCGGCTGCACAGGAAGGAGCCGGTCAGGTTGACGGCCAGCATGCGCTGCCACAGGTCGCTGGAGGTGCGGTGCAGCGGCGCGCTCTCGGCCTGGCCGGCATTGTTGACCAGCCCCCAGAGCGGGCCCAGCGCCGCGCGGGCACTGTCGAACGCGGCCTGCACCTGGGTCTCGTCGGCCACATCGGCGGCGACGCAGTGGTGGGTGCCCGGCAAGGTGGCGGCCAGCGCCTGCAACGCGTCCAGGCGGCGGCCCAGCAGCGTCAGTCGGTGGCCATCGGCGGCCAGGGCGTGGGCTATCGCTGCGCCAATGCCGCGCGCCGCGCCGGTGACCAGGATGTGCTGCCCCATCACTTGACCGCCTGCTGTGCGGCGCGCTGCGCCAGCGCTTCCATCTGGGACTTGCCTGACACCAGCTGCTTCGGCCAGGCGATCGGCGTGAAGCCGATGCGGGCCGCCTCGGCCAGTGTCCAGGCCGGGTTGGCCAGGTGCGGACGGCCCACGGCGCACAGGTCGGCGCGGCCGGCGGCGATGATCGAGTTGACGTGGTCGGCCTCGCTGATCGCGCCCAACGCCATCGTCGCGATGCCGGCTTCCTGGCGGATGCGGTCGGCAAACGGCGTCTGGTACATGCGGCCGTAGCTGGGCTTCTGGTCGGGCGAGACCTGGCCGGAGGACACGTCGATCAGGTCGGCGCCAGCCGCCTTGAAGGCACGCGCCACCTCGACCGCATCGGCCGGCGTCAGGCCGCCATCCACCCAGTCATGGGCCGAGATGCGCACTGACATCGGCCGATCCGCCGGCCACGCCCCGCGCACCGCCGCGCACACCTCCAGCGGGAAACGCAGGCGGTTCTCGAGCGAGCCGCCGTACTCGTCGTCGCGGTGGTTGGTCAGCGGCGAGATGAAGCTGGAGAGCAGGTAGCCGTGGGCGCAGTGCAGCTCCAGCCAGTCGAAGCCGGCCTCGGCGGCGCGGCCGGCGGCGGCGATGAAGTCGGTCTTGACGCGGTCCATGTCGGCGCGGGTCATCGCGCGGGGCACCTGACCGTCCGGCAGATAGGGCTGGGCGCTGGCCGCCAGCAGGCCCCAGTTGCCGTCGGGCAGGGCCTGGTCCATGCCGCCACCCTGCCAGGGCACGCAGGTCGAGCCCTTGGGACCGGCATGGCCGATCTGCACGCCGATCGCGGCATCGCTGTTCTGGTGCACCCACTGCACGATGCGCGACCAGGCTGCCGCCTGCACGTCGTTCCACAGGCCCGGGCAGCCGGGGGTGATGCGCGCCTCGGGGCTGGTGCAGGTCATCTCGGCCATCACCAGCGCGGCGCCGCCCAGTGCGCGGGCGCCCAGGTGGACCAGGTGGTAGTCGCCCACCACACCGTCCGTCGCGCTGTACTGCGCCATCGGCGACACCACCACGCGGTTCTTCAGCCGCAGGTCACGCAGCCGGAGCGGGGTGAACATCGGCGGCACCGGCTTCAGCGCCTGGGCCTGCAGGGCCACCGGCTGCGCCGCCCCACCGGCCAGCGCGGACTGTGCGCGCTCCGCAAACCAGCGCTCATAGCCCTCCAGCCAGGCGGCGTCGCGCAGGCGCAGGTTCTCGTGGCTGATGCGCTGGCTGCGGGTCAGCATCGAGTACATGAACTGCTCAGGCTCCAACTGGTCGCAGTAGCGCGCGCCGCAGACCTCGAACCACTCCATCGCGTTCCAGGCGGCATTCTGCAGACGCAGGGTCTCGATGCTGCGCAGCGCCTGGTAGCTGCTCAGCACCTCGCCGAGGTGTGCGGGCGCATCGCCGATGCGCTGGAACTGCTGCACCAGCTCGATCGCGTCCTCGAGTGCCAGCTTGGTGCCCGAGCCAATGGCGAAGTGCGCGGTGTGCACCGCATCGCCCATCAGCACCACGTGGCTGCCGTGGGCGTTCTTCAGCCACCACTGGCCGCAGACCACGCGCTGGAAGTTCAGCCAGGCCGAGCCGCGCAGGTGGCGCGCATTGCTGATCAGCTTCTCGCCCTGCAGGTTGTCGGCGAAGAGGCGCTCGCAGAAGGCGATCGAGTCAGCCGGATCGGCCTTGTCCAGGCCGTGCGCCAGCCAGACGTGCTCGGGGCATTCGACGATGAAGGTGCTGGTGGTCTCGTCGAACTTGTAGATGTGGGCCTGAAACCAGCCATGCTCGGTGCGCTGGAAGTCGAAGGTGAAGGCGTCGTAGAGGCGCTGGGTGCCCAGCCAGATGTAGCGGTTGGGGCGGGTGACGATGTCGGGCCGGAAGGTCTGCGCGTACTGGCTGCGCACCCGAGAGTTGATGCCGTCGCTGGCGATGACCAGGTCGGCATCGGGGTAGTCCAGGTCGGACTCGGCCTCGGTTTCGAAGACCAGTTCCACCCCCAGCGCTTCGCAGCGCGCCTGCAGGATGTTGAGCAGCTTCTTGCGACCGATGCCCACGAAGCCATGGCCGCCGGAGCGGATGGTGCGGCCCTTGAACAGGAGTTCGATGTCGTCCCAGTGGTTGAAGGCCTGCTGGATCTGATCGGCGGTCACCGCATCCCACTCCCGCATGCGGTCCATGGTGGCGTCCGAGAACACCACACCCCAGCCGAAGGTGTCGTAGGGCCGGTTGCGCTCGACCACCTGGATCTGGTGGGTGGGATTGAGCTGCTTCATCAGCAACGCAAAGTACAGGCCGGCCGGGCCGCCACCGATGCAGACGATCTTCATGCACTCGCTCCGTCAGGGATTCGGGTTTTAGTTTAGTCCTAAAGCTTTAGAACTGAAGTAAATTGAAACCCTGAGAGGTCTGCACGCGATGAAGAACACCCCCCCTGCGCTGGACGAGCACCAGATCGGCCTGGAGGCCCGCGCCGCCCATGACGACCATCTGGCGGTGCGCACCTGGCTGCGGCTGCTGTCGCTGACCACCCAGGTCGAGCAGGAGATCCGCACCCGGCTGCGTGAGCGCTTCGGCACCACGCTGGCGCGCTTCGACTACCTGGCGCAGCTGGAGCGCCATCCTGGCGGCCTGCGCATGAGTGCGCTGTCGCGCTACCTGATGGTGACCGGCGGCAACGTCACCGGCCTGACCACCCAGCTCGAGGCCGAGGGTCTGGTCGATCGGCAACCCGACCCCGATGACGGCCGCTCCTGGCGCGTGCGCCTGAGCGAGCAGGGTCGGCGCGAGTTCAGCGCCATGGCGGCCGAGCATGAGCGCTGGCTGCGCGAGCTGTTCGACGGCGTGCCGGTGCGCGACCAGCAGCAGCTCTATGAGTTGCTCGGTCAGATGCGCGCCCACCTGGTGCGGCCGACCTGAATCGGCGTTGGAAATAACCGACACCACGCCGCCCCGAATCGTCTTACCGTGCCGCCCCCATGAGCCTGATCGACATCTCGCCCACCGTCAGCGCCGACGCGCCGATCTTCCCTGGCGACGAGCCCTTTGCCCTGCGCTGGACCGCCCGACTGGGGCCCGGCTGTCCGGTCAACCTGAGCGCGCTGACGCTGTCGCCGCACATCGGCGCGCACGCCGATGCGCCGCTGCACTACGCCAACGACGCGCCATCGATCGATCAGGTGCCGCTGGACGCCTACCTCGGGCCGTGCCGCGTGATCCATGCCATCGGCTGCGGCCCGCTGCTCACGGTGGACCACCTGCGCCACGCCGTGGCCGGCCTGCCGCCGCGCGTGCTGGTGCGCACCTGCACGCGCGCCGACACCGTCTGGAACCCCGAGTTCAGCGCCTACGCCCCCGAGGCGCTGCTGTGGCTGGCCGAGCGCGGCGTGCGCCTGGTGGGCATCGACACCCCCTCGGTGGACCCCGCTGACAGCAAGACCCTGGACGCCCACCAGGTGCTGCGTCGCCACGACCTGCGGGTGCTGGAGAACCTGGTGCTCGACGCCGCGCCCGCCGGCGACTACGAGCTGATCGCCCTGCCGCTGAAGCTGGCCGGCGCCTGCGCCTCGCCAGTGCGCGCCGTGTTGCGCACCCTGTGACCCTGGAGACCTGCCGATGACCGAACCGATCACTCGCACCGCCTGCGCCGCACGCGACGCGGCCGACCCGCTGGCCCCGCTGCGCGCGCAGTTCGCGCTGCCCGAGGGCGTCAACTACCTGGACGGCAACTCGCTGGGCGTGCTGCCGGCCGCCACCGCAGCGCGCGTGCAGCAGGTGGTGACCGAGGAGTGGGGCAGCGGCCTGATCCGCAGTTGGAACAGCGCCGGCTGGATCACGCTGCCGCAGCGTGTGGGCGACAAGATCGGCCGCCTGGTGGGCGCCCGGCCGGGCGAGCTGGTGGTCGCCGACTCCACCTCGGTCAACCTGTTCAAGGTGCTCAGCGCCGCGACGCAGATCGCCCGCGCCGATGCCCCGTCGCGCACGGTGATCGTCTCCGAGCGCAGCAACTTTCCCACCGATCTCTACATCGCCGAGTCGGTGGCCGCGCAGCACGGCATGACGCTGGAGCTGCTGGACATCGACGCCATCCCCGCCCGGCTGGGCCCCGACGTGGCGGTGCTGATGCTCACCCAGGTCAATTACCGCAGCGGCCGCCTGGCCGACATGGCGGCCGTCACCGCCCAGGCCCACGCCGCCGGCGCGCTGATGCTGTGGGACCTGGCGCATTCGGCCGGCGCGGTGCCGGTGGACCTCAACGCCGCCAACGCCGACTTTGCGGTGGGCTGCGGCTACAAGTACCTCAATGGCGGCCCAGGCGCCCCCGCCTTCTGCTGGGTGCACCCGCGCCACGCCGAGCGCTTCTGGCAGCCGCTGTCGGGCTGGATGGGCCACGCCGCGCCCTTCGTCTTCGAGCCCGGCTACCGGCCGGCGCCGGGCATCGCCCGTTTCCTGTGCGGCACGCCGCCGATCATCGGCATGAGCGCGCTGGAGTGCGGCGTCGACACCCTGCTGGCGGCCGAGCCGCTGGGCGGCATGGCGGCGCTGCGCACCAAGTCGGTGGCGCTGTCCGAGCTCTTCATCGCGCTGGTCGGCCAGCGCCTGGGTGGCAGCGGCCTGACGATCCACACGCCGCTGGACGCCGCGCAGCGCGGCAGCCAGGTCTCGCTGGGCGTGCCCTCGGACGGCTCGATCGACGGCTACGCGGTGATGCAGGCGCTGATCGAGCGCGGCGTGATCGGTGACTACCGCGCCGGTGACGGCACCCCCGCCGAGCCGCACCTGCTGCGCTTCGGCTTCACGCCGCTGTACACCCGTTTCGTCGATGTCTTCGACGCCGTCGACGCGCTGGCCGAGATCCTGGCCCGCGGCAGCTGGCGCGAAGCCCGCTTCATGCACAAAGGAGCCGTCACATGAGCTGCCCATACCACAGCGAACCCGCCGCGCCGCGCGGCGAAGCCATCGTCGCCACCGAGGGCGCCCAGCTCGATTTCGCGGGCGACATGAGCTATGGCGACTACCTGCAGCTCGACGCCGTGCTGAACGCCCAGAAGCCGCTGTCGCCCGACCACAACGAGATGCTCTTCATCGTCCAGCACCAGACCTCGGAGCTGTGGATGAAGCTGATGCTGCACGAGCTGCGCGCTGCCGTGGGCGCGATTGCCCGCGACGAGCTGCCGCCGGCCTTCAAGATGCTGGCACGCGTGTCCAGGATCATGGAGCAACTGGTCCATGCCTGGGATGTGCTGGCGACGATGACGCCGCCCGAGTACTCGGCGATCCGCCCCTACCTGGGCCACTCCAGCGGTTTCCAGAGCTGGCAGTACCGCTGCATCGAGTTCTCGCTGGGCAACAAGAACGCGGCCATGCTCAAGCCGCACGCCCACCGGCCGGACCTGCTGGCCATCGTCGAGACCGCCTGGCGCGCACCGGGCCTGTACGACGAGGCGCTGCGCCTGCTGGCCAGGCGTGGCATCGCGGTTCCTGCCAGCCATCTGGAGCGCGACTGGACCCTGCCCTACAGCCCCTCAGACGAGGTGGAACAGGCCTGGTTGACGGTCTACCGCAACCCCTCGGAGCACTGGGATCTGTATCAGCTGGGTGAGGAACTGACCGATCTGGAAGACGCCTTTCGCCTGTGGCGCTTCCGCCACCTGACCACGGTCGAGCGGGTGATCGGCTTCAAGCGCGGCACCGGCGGCACCGGGGGCATCAGCTATCTGCGGCAGATGCTCGACACCGTGCTATTCCCGGAGATCTGGCGCTTGCGCACCGTGCTCTGAGCACCCCGGGCCGGGCTGCGCCCAGCCCGCCCCCGAGGGGATCAAGTCGTCCCGGGGCGGCCCTGCGACGACTTGTGAGCACCTCCTGATCCATATCCGCCCCGGCTGGGCTATGCTCCGGGCTCGCCCAGGCCTTGGCCGTTTCGTCCGATGCCCTGATGCGGTGCCAGGATGAAAACACAACAGGACGTCGTCACGGAACCAGCCGCCTTCGGGCAGGACCTGCAGAGCAGGACCCTGGCGGTCCACAGCCCAGCCCTGCGGGCCTACCTGCGTGTGCGGCAGGCCCTCTGGATCTACGACTTCGACACCCAGCGTGTCGTCTGGGCCAACCCGCCCGGGTTGATGGTCTGGCGCGCCTCCAGCGTGGACGAACTGGCTGCACGCCCGCTGGGCAGCGACATGTCGCCCGGCGTCGACAAGCGTCTGCGGCAGTACCAGCGCGACCTCGAAGCCGAGCCCTCGCGCCAGTTCAGCGAGCTCTGGACCATCTATCCCCAGGGAGCACCGGTCACGCTGCAGATCGAGTTCGGTGGCATCGTCCTGGACGATGGCCGCATGGCCTGCCTGTGCCAGGCCGAGCCAGCGCCCATGCTGGACCTGGACACGCTGCGCAGCGCCGAGGCCCTGCTGCACACCTCCGTGCAGATCACGCTCTATGACGACGGCGGTCGGCCGCTGTACCGCAACCCGGCGGCACGCACCAACGCGGCCTCCAGAGATCAATCGATCGACCAGCACCTGGTGCTCCCCGAGGACCAGGCCACCTTGCACGAGGCCATGCAGACCCGCGGCGAGCACCAGATGGTGGCGCTGGTGCAGACCGCACGCGGCCGGCGCTGGCACGACCTGACGGCACGGCGCTGCCTGGATGCCGCCACCGGCGGTCAGGCCTGGCTGGTCAGCGAGACCGATGTCAGTGCCGTCAAGGCGGCCCAGCGCCAGGCCCAGCGTCTGGCCGAACACGACCCGCTGACCAACCTGCCCAACCGCAACCACGTCAACACCCACTTCCCGGCCATGCTTGAGGAGATCCGCAGCATCGGCCGCCAGGCGGCGATGCTCTTCCTCGACCTGGACCGTTTCAAGCACGTCAACGATTCGCTGGGCCATGAAGTGGGCGACCGGCTGCTGGTTGAAGTGGCGCGGCGCCTGCGCCACACGCTGCGGGCCGGTGACCAGGTGGTTCGTCTGAGCGGCGACGAGTTCCTGATCCTGGTCAGCGACGACGATGTGATCAACCATGTCCGTCGCCTCGGTCTGCGACTGCGCGAGGCGGTTTCGCAGGTGATCCGACTGGGCAGCACCACAGTGCGCGTCACCCCCAGCCTGGGCGTCAGTCTGTTCCCGGCCGACGGCGACGATGTGGCCACGCTGATGCGCAACGCCGACATGGCGATGTACCGCGCCAAACGCCTGGGTGGCGACCAGATGGCCTTCTACTCGGCCGACCTGGCCGTCGAGGCCGGGCGGCGCCTGACGCTGGAGAGCGAACTGCTGCAGGCTTTCGAGCACGGCGAGTTCGTCGTCCACTACCAGCCTCGGCTGGACGCCAGTACGCGTCGGGTGGTGGGCGCCGAGGCCCTGGTGCGCTGGCGCCACCCCACCCGCGGCCTGGTGCTGCCGGGCGAGTTCATCCCGATCTGCGAGGACACCGGCCTGATCCTGCCGCTGGGCCGCTGGGTGCTGGAGCAGGCGGCCCGCCAGGCGGCACGCTGGCACCAGCGCGGCCACGCGCTGACGGTGTCGGTCAACTTCTCGGCGCGTCAGATCCAGTCCCAGGCCCTGGTCGAGACCATGGACGAGGTGCTCATCGACTCGGGCTGCCCGCCGCAGGCGCTGGAGATGGAGATCACCGAGTCACTGCTGCTCGGCGAGGACTCGGCGACGCTCGGACAGCTCGATGCGCTCAACCGCCGCGGCCTGCGCATCGCGATCGACGACTTCGGCACCGGCTACTCCAATCTGGCCTACCTCGAACGCTTTCCTCTCGACTGCCTGAAGATCGACCGCAGCTTCGTCAGCCAACTCGAGACGCGCCCGGCGATCGCCGAGCTGATCATCTCGATGTGCAAGGTGCTGGAGCTCGAGATCGTCGCCGAGGGGGTCGAGACCATCGGCCAGCTCGATTGGCTGCGCGCCCAGGGCTGCCACCACTACCAGGGCTTCCTCAGCAGCCCGGCGGTACCGGCCGAGCACTTCGAGACCCTGCTGGCACCGGCCTGAGCCGGTGGCTCCTAGAATCTCGCGCTTGACCCCCGCGTCACCCCACCCGGGTCGCCGCGTCCGAACGGAGCCTGACCATGGACACCCGCACCTCTCCCGCCCGCCTGCGCATCGACCGCCTGCGCGAGCACCTCAGCCGCCTGAGCCTGCAGGCCGCGCTGGTCCCCTCCAGCGACCCGCACATCAGCGAGTACCTGCCAGAGCACTGGCAGGGCCGTGCTTGGTTCTCGGGCTTCACTGGCTCGATGGGCACCCTGGTGGTGACGCTGCGCGAGGCGGCGCTGTTTGCCGATTCACGCTATTGGGAGCAGGCGCAGAGCGAACTGGCCGGCAGCGGCATCGTGCTGGAGAAGATTCCCACCGGCACCTCAGCCAATCACCTCGACTGGATCCGTGCCCATGTGCAGCGTGGCGAGGCGCTGGGGGTGGACGCCCAGGTGCTGGGACTGGCCGACGCCAAGGCGCTGCGAGCGCTGTGTGACGAGGCCGGCATCGAGCTGCGCACCAGCACCGACCCATTGTCCGGCGCCTGGCCCGAGCGGCCCGGCCTGCCCTCGGCGCCGGTCTACGAGCACGCTGCGGCATTCGCCCCCGTCAGCCGGGTCGACAAGCTGGCCCGCGTGCGCACCGACATGAGCGCCCAGGGCGCCACCCACCACCTGGTGTCCTCGGTCGACGACATCGCCTGGATCACCAACCTGCGTGGCTCGGACGTCGAATACAACCCGATCGTGCTGGCCCACCTGCTGATCGGCCCGACCGACGCCACGCTGTTTGTGGGTCCCGGCAAGGTCGGTGCCGAGTTGGCTGCCCGGCTGGCGTCCGAAGGGCTGCACCTGGCCGACTACGCGCAGGCAGCGGCCACGGTGGCCCGCTTGCCCGCCGACGCCGTGCTGCTGCTCGATCCCAAGCGTGTGACGCTGGGCCTGCGCGAGGCAGTACCGGCCGCCGTGCGGGTGATCGAGGGCATCAACCCGAGCACCCTGGCCAAGGGCTGCAAGACCAGCGATGAGATCGCCCATGTGCGCGAGGCCATGGCCGAGGACGGCGCCGCGATGTGTGCCTTCTACGCGTGGTTCGAGGCGGCCATGGCGCGCGGCGAGCGCCTCACCGAGCTGACGGTTGACGAGGTCCTCAGTGCCGAGCGAGCCAAGCGCGCGCATTTCGTGGGCCTGAGCTTCTCCACCATCGCCGGCTTCAACGCCAATGGCGCGATGCCGCATTACCGGGCCCTGCCGGAGTCCCATGCCGTGATCGAGGGCAACGGCCTGCTGCTGATCGACTCCGGCGGCCAGTACCTGGGGGGCACCACCGACATCACCCGGGTCTGGCCGATCGGCACGGTCACCGCCGAGCAGCGTCGCGACTTCACCCGCGTGCTGCAGGGCATGATGAACCTGTCGCGCGCGCGCTTTCCGGCGGGCACGCCCGGTCCGATGCTCGACACGCTGGCGCGTGCGCCGCTGTGGGCCGAGAGCCTGGAGTACTTCCACGGCACGGGCCATGGGGTGGGCTACTTCCTGAACGTGCACGAAGGCCCGCAGACGATCAGCAAGGCCGTGGCCGCGCCGCACATGGCCATGCGCGCCGGCATGATCACCTCCAATGAGCCGGGCATCTACCGGCCTGGCCGCTGGGGGGTGCGCATCGAGAACCTGCTGCTGACGGTCGAGGCGCCGGCCAGCGAGTTCGGCAGCTTCCTGCAGTTCGAAACCCTGACGCTGTGCCCGATCGACACCCGGCTGATCGACGTGTCGCTGATGCGTACCGACGAGATCGCCTGGCTGAACACTTACCATGCGATGGTGCGCGAGCGGCTGGCGCCGCGCGTCAGCGGTGACGCCCTGGCCTGGCTGATGGCCCGCACCGAGCCGCTGGCCCAATGACACAGGCCGCCCGAAAGGCGGCCTGTGTGGGGTGAGTCGGCCGCCCGAAGGCGGCTGTGCTCAGTTCATTCCTGCGGGAACTTGTAGTCGGTCTTGGCGCTCTTGCGCAGCTGGTCCTGGTACTGCTGCAGCTTGGCCTGGGAGGCGCGCTGCATCAGCTGGGCCTTGACGTCATCGAAGGCCGGGAACTGCGCCTCGCGGGTGTCGTCCAGGCGAATGATGTGCCAGCCGAACTGCGACTTCACCGGCTCAGGGGTCAGCTCGCCCTTCTTCAGGGCCATCATGGCCTTGCCGAACTCGGGCACGTAGGTGTCGGGCTTGGCAAAGTCCAGGTCGCCGCCGTTCTCGGCCGAGCCCGGGTCCTTGGAGTTCTTCTTGGCCAGGTCTTCAAACTTGGCGCCGGCCTTGATCTCGGCGATCAGGCGCTTGGCGTCTTCTTCCTTCTCGACCAGGATGTGGCGCGCGCGGTATTCGGTGCCCGACTGCTGGGCCTTGACGCGGTCGTACTCTGCCTTGGCATCGGCTTCGCTGGGCGGGTTCTTCTTCTGGAACTCGGCGAACAGCTCGCGGATGAGCACGCTCTGACGCGCCAGTTCCATCTGCGCCTTGAACTCGGCGCTGGCGGCGATGCCGCGCTTCTCGGCTTCCTGGGCGTAGATCTCGCGCAGGACCACCTCGTCGCGGGCGCGGGATTCCATCTCGGGCGGCACCGGCTGGCCGGCGCGGGCGGCCTGCTGCAACAGAGTGGTCAGGCGGGCCTTGGGTACGGCCTTGCCGTTGACGATGGCCACGTTCTGCGCCATGGCGGCCATCGGCAGGATCATGGCCGCAGCGGCCAGCACAACGGAGGACTTGAATTTCATGAAGCTCGGGGGAAGGGGGAGTTCAGGTGGGGCCGGAGCCGGCCTCGGCTGGAGTGCGGGCGTCGATGGCCAAGGCATGGATGCCCCGGGGGATCAGCTCGCGCAGGGCATCATACACAAGGCGATGACGGGCCAGCCTCCCTAGGCCGGTGAAGCGCGGGCTGACGATCGCCACGTGCAGATGGCTGCCCTCGCGGGCACCGGCGTGGCCGGCGTGGGCAGCGCTGTCGTCGCGCACATGCAGCACCGTCGGCGCCAGAACCCGCCGCAGGACGGCGTCGACCTCGGCCGCCCGAACCGCTTCAGGCCGCCCGGTCATCACCGCTGTGCTCCTGGACCGCAGGCTCAGGCCAGGTCTTGTTGATCCAGGCCATCTGGGCCACGATGAACACCACCATCAGGCCGGTGGCGCCAAAGACCTTGAAGTTGACCCAGGTCGGCGTCGACACGGTGTAGGCCACCACGATGTTGAGCACGCCCATCGCCAGAAAGAACAGGATCCACGAGCGGTTCATGGCCACCCAGGCCTCGGGCGGCAGCCGCATCTGCTGACCCAGGGTCATCTCCAGCAGGTTCTTGCCCAGCAGTGCCGCGCTGCCCCAGTAGACCGCCGCCAGGGCCCAGTAGACGCCGGTGGGCTTCCATTTGATGAAAGTCTCGTCGTGGAACCACACGGTCAGGCCACCCAGCACAGTGACCATGGCCAGCGTGATCCAGGTCATGGTCTCGACCGGACGTCCACGCAGACGCAGCCAGGCCACGGTCAGCAGCGTGGCGGCGATGGTGACCAGGGTGGCCAGCAGCATCGGTGCCTGATCCGGCGTGACCACGCCGCCGGAGGTCAGCAGACCGAAGTGGCCGGTCGCGAACTCCGCCGCCGCGTCTTTCTGCCCTTCGGCGATCTTGAAGGTGGCGAAGAAGAGGATCAGCGGCAGGAAGTCGAGCAGCAGCTTCATCAGGTCTGGTCGGGAGCGGTGTCGAAGTGTATCGCCGCGGAATTGATGCAGAAGCGCTCACCGGTGGGCGCCGGGCCGTCGTCGAAAACGTGCCCGAGGTGGCTGCCGCAACGGGCGCAGCGCACCTCCACCCGCCGCATGCCGTGCGAGAGGTCCTCCAGCCGCTCGATGCGGGCCGGGTCGATCGGCTGCCAGTAGCTGGGCCAGCCGCAGCCGGCGTCGAACTTGGTGTCCGAGGCGAACAGCGGTTCCTGGCAGCCGATGCAGCGGTAGACGCCGGGCTCCCAGTGGTTCCAGTACAGGCCGGTGAAGGCCCGTTCGGTGGCCGCATGGCGGGCGATCGCGTACTGGGTGGGGTCCAGGCGGCGGCGCCACTCCTCGTCGGACTGGTGCATCGGGTAGCTGGGATCGTCGTGGGGCTTGGTCATGGCCTGGCGCCGCAAAAGGCACAGTGTAGGCACGGGCGCAGTCTCTTGCGCGACGTCAGGACATTGGGGCCTGTCCGGACCGGGCGGCCCCGCAGGGCTGCCTATGATGCACCCGTTGCACTTTCCCCGAGACAGGAGACCGCCATGAGCGCCTTGATGGGCCAGATGATGAGCATGCCGCTGATGATCTCGTCGCTGCTGACGCACGCGGCGCGGCATGCGGCCGACACCGAGATCGTCTCCAAGCGGGTGGAAGGCGACATCCACCGCACCACCTGGTCCGCGCTGGAGAAGCGCGCCCGCCAGCTGGCCCAGGCCTTCGCGCGCCTGGGCTGCCAGCCGGGTGAGCGCATCGGCACGCTGGCCTGGAACGGCTACCGCCACCTGGAGATCTACTACGCCAGCGCCGGCTCGCAACTGGTGACCCACACCATCAACCCGCGCCTGTTTCCCGAGCAGATCGCCTGGATCGCCGGCGATGCCGGCGACGGCGTGCTGTGCTTCGACCTGAACTTCCTGCCGCTGATGGAGAAGCTGGCGCCCGAACTGAAGACGGTGCGCCACTTCGTGCTGATGACCGATCGCGCCCACATGCCCGCGGCGAGCACCATTCCGAACCTGCTGTGCTACGAGGAGCTGGTCGAGGCCGAGGACGGCGACTACCGCTGGCCGGCCTTCGACGAGAACACCGCCTGCACGATCTGCTACACCTCGGGCACCACCGGCAACCCCAAGGGCGCGGTCTACAGCCACCGCTCCACCGTGCTGCACGCCTACGCCGCCGCGCTGCCCGACGCCATGGACTGCTCCAGCCGAGAAGTCATCCTGCCGGTGGTGCCGATGTTCCACGTCAACGCCTGGGGCATCCCCTACACCGCTGCGCTGGTGGGCGCCAAGCTGGTGATGCCCGGCCCGCACCTGGACGGCAAGTCGCTGTTCGAGCTCTTCGAGTCCGAGAAGGTCAGCTTCTCGGCCGGTGTGCCCACGGTGTGGCTG
The DNA here is from genome assembly GCA_017302485.1 of Burkholderiales bacterium. Lineage (GTDB taxonomy): Bacteria > Pseudomonadota > Gammaproteobacteria > Burkholderiales > Burkholderiaceae_C > Ideonella. The sequence goes on from JAFLDI010000024.1 coordinate 14,574, forward strand.
GGCCTGATCACCTACATGAAGGCCAACGGCCTGAGGTTCAGCAGCTTCAAGCGCACCGTGATCGGCGGCTCGGCCTGTCCGCCGGCGATGATGAAGACGCTGCAGGAGGATTTCGGCGTCGAGGTGGTGCATGCCTGGGGCATGACCGAGCTCAGCCCGCTGGGCACGCTGTCCAAGCTCAAGAGCAAGCACGACAGCCTGGACCGCGAGGCGCAGCAGCGCCTGCTCGAGAAACAGGGCCGCGCGATCTACGGCATCGACATGGCCATCATCGACGAGGCCGGCCGCGCCCTGCCCTGGGACGGCCAGGCCTCAGGCAACCTGGTGGTCAAGGGCCAATGGGTCATCAACAGCTACTTCAACCTGCGCGTCTCGCCGCTGGTGGAGGTGGATGGCGAGCCCGGCTGGTTCCCCACCGGCGACGTCGCCACGATCGACGCCGACGGCTTCATGCAGATCACTGACCGCAGCAAGGACGTGATCAAGTCCGGCGGCGAGTGGATCAGCTCGATCGACCTCGAGAACATCGCCATGGCCCACCCGGCCGTGCACGAGGCCGCCGCGATCGCCGCCAAGCACCCGAAGTGGGACGAGCGCCCGCTGCTGGTGGTGGTGCGCAAGCCGGGCGCCACGCTGACGCGTGAGGAGATGCTGGGCTTCTTCGAAGGCCGCATCGCCAAGTGGCAGATCCCGGACGACGTGGCCTTCGTCGACGAGATCCCGCACACCGCCACCGGCAAGATGCAGAAGCTCAAGCTGCGCGAGCAGTTCAAGGACTACAAGCTGCCGGGGGTCTGAAGAACCAGGGCGTCAGGGCCGGCGCCAACGCAGCTTGCCGGCGGCAAAGATGCGCGCCAGTTCGCCGTTGTCGGCCAGCGTGTTGACCGCCGCCTGAAGAGCCTGCGCCAGGTCGGTGGACGCGGCCTTGACCGCCATGCCCACCGCCCAGCCGTCCTTCATGCGCGGCAGCGGCAACGGATCGATCGCGAAACGCTCGTCGCCGGTCAGCACCGACTCGAGCTCGCTGAGGTTGCCGGCCGCAGCCACCACCTCGCCGCGTGCCAGCGACTGCGCCGCCTCGACGCCGTCCTTGAGCCTGGTGCGCAGGCTGTCACGCAGCCGGCCGCTCTCGGCGCCGATCAGCAGCCAGCCGGCGAGCGACTGACCCGGCACCGCCACGGCCTTGCCGATCAAGGGGTCCAGCGAATCCAGCGTCGGCAGGGCCTTCAGGTCGCGCGCGATCATCACCCGCTCGCGCCAGTAGGGCGCGAAAATCTTGACCTGCGGGCTCTTCTCCATCAGCGGTCGGTCGACCGGCACATGCAGCATCACATCGGCCGGGCCGAAGCCCAGGTAGTGGCCACGCCAGACCATGTTGCGCGGGTCATCGCCCATGTCCTCGCCCGCCTGGAAGGGCAGCAGAGACAGCTTCAGTCCCAGCGCCGAGGCCAGCGCACCCGCCAGTTCGACCTCGATGCCGCGACCGTTGACGTGAAAGGGCGGCAGGTCCTGGTAGACGCCCACGGTGAGGCTGCCCTTGGCGCGCAGGCGCTCCAGCGCAGGGGTCTCCTGCGCGCGGGCGGGCGCCGCCAGCGACAGCGCTGCAGCCGACGAGGCCGCCAGCCAGTGGCGACGGTTCAGACGCTCCAGTGGATGGCGGTCCATCAGAGCGGCTTCTCGCGACGGCTCTCGAGGTAGGCCTTGATCGCCCACACGGCTTCCTGATTCAGCACGCCTTCAAAGGGCGGCATGTAGACGGCGCCGTTGCGGGTGCGGCCGCGGCGCACCGTGGTGCTCATGAACTCGTCGATCTCCTTGACGCAGGCGGCCTTCTTGGCCGGCTGGGCCAGGCTGGCGCACTCGTTGTCGAGCTTGCGCAGGTCGGGTGCGATGCCGCCGGAGATCGCTTCCAGGCCATGACAGCGGGCGCAGTTCTGGTTGTAGGCCGAGGCACCGATGCGGGTGGCGACCTCATTGCCCCGGTACGGGTTCTCGGTGCGCCACTCGGCGCCCAGTGGCGGCAGTTCGCGGGTGTCGACCGCCTGCGGCGTGACATCGCCATGGGCCCAGGCGCCGAAGGCGGCCAGGAACAAGGCGCTGGCCAGCAGGCTGCGGGCGGGCGCTCGGAATCGGGGGGCGTGACGGACCATGGGGGCTTGTCTCCTGGATGGATGGACTTGGGGCTGGCAGATAGCCCTGAAGGGGGCGGGGGTCGGGCATCAAAACTGCAAAGCGTGTGCCACCAGCCCGCCGACGCCGCCAGGGCCCCTGAAACGGGCCCCGTCATCGGGGTGATCCCCAGGAAGATGCTGCAATCTGACGCGATGTGGCGCATTGACCGAGGTTCAGCCCCCCGGTGTCGGGCAAAACTGTTAGATTTCAGAGCACATCAAGAACACCCAGCGCAAGGCAAGCGCTGGAGGAGACAAGGCCCATGAGCGCTTACTTCCCCCCGGCCAACGGCGGCCGACAGCGTCGCGGTCTGGAACCGGCCCCGCGCGCCGCGGCGACGCGCGGCAGCAGCCGCAACCCGGCGCATGAATCCGCCATCGAGCATTCGCACGAGCGCTGTGCCGCATTGGGCTTGTCGCGCATCGAACGCCCCGACCACTCGCCCCTGGGCCGCAGCGACCTGACCGTCGCGCGCGAACGCAACCTGCGCCTGTACTCGCACGCCGCGCCGGTGATGGAAATGCTCTTCGAGCAGATCATCAACTCCGAGAGCATGGTGGTGCTGACCGACGCCACCGGCACCATCCTGCACTCCATCGGCGACGACGAGTTCCTCGGACGCGCCGCCAAGGTGGCGCTGGCGCCTGGGGCCAACTGGTCCGAGTCCAGCAAGGGCACCAACGCCGTCGGTACGGCCCTGATCGACGAAGTGCCCACGCTGGTCCATGCGGACGAGCACTTCATGCACGCCAACCACTTCCTGACCTGTTCGGCGGCCCCCATCCTCGATCCGCGCGGCAACATCCTGGGCGTGCTGGATGTGTCGGGTGACCAGCGCAGCTACCACCAGCACACGATGGCGCTGGTGAAGATGTCGGCGCGCATGATCGAGAACCACTGGCTGACCGACGATTACCGCAACGTCATGCGTCTGCACCTGCACAGCCGGGTGGAGTTCATCGGCACGCTGATGGAAGGCATCCTGGCGGTGGCGCCCGACGGCAAGATCGTCGGTGCCAACCGCGGCGCCCTGGAGCAGTTGGGCCTGTCGGGCGCGGCGCTGCGCATGCACAGCCTGGGCTCGCTGTTCGGCACCTCGGTGGGTACCCTGGTCGACCGCTTCCGCTCACCGCTGGCGCTGCCGATGCAGGTCGAGACCAGCGATGGCCGGCCATTCCACATCTACGCCCGCTTCAACTGGCCGGTCTGGACCAGCGTCACCGAGGCGGCCCAGAGCGGCGCCTCACCGACTGTCAGTGACGAAGCAGCCAGGCCGACGCCGTCCGAGTCGCCCGCCGCGCCCCAGCCGTCGGTGCCCGCCACCGGCACCGGCCTGAAGCAGTTGCTGACCGGCGACGCCCAGGTCGATACCGTGGTCGGCAAGATCCGCCGCGTGCTCAACCGCGACATCCCGATCCTGATCCTGGGCGAAACCGGCACCGGCAAGGAGTTGCTGGCGCGCGCCATCCACCAGGATTCCGAGCGCGCCCGCCAGCCCTTTGTGGCGGTGAACTGCGCATCCATTCCCGACACCCTCATCGAGGCCGAACTGTTCGGCTACGAGGAAGGGGCGTTTACTGGGGCGCGCCGCAAGGGCTCGGTGGGCAAGATCGTGCAGGCCAACGGCGGCACGCTGTTCCTCGACGAGATCGGCGACATGCCGATCGGCCTGCAAGCCCATCTGCTGCGCGTGCTGCAGGAGCGCCAGGTGACGCCGCTGGGCAGCACCAAATCGGTCACGGTGGATGTGGCCATCATCTGCGCCACGCACCGCAATCTGCGCGAGATGATCGCCGCCCAGCAGTTCCGTGAGGATCTGTACTACCGCCTCAACGGCCTGGCGGTGCGTCTGCCTGCGCTGCGCGAGCGGACCGACCTGCTGGCGCTGGTGCAGCGCATCCTGGATCAGCAAAGCCCGCAGCGCCGACTGAGCCTGGCCCCCGACGTGCTGCGCCTGTTCCAGGCCTGCGATTGGCCCGGCAATGTGCGCCAGCTGTTCAATGTGCTGCGCACCGCCGCCGTGATGGCCGCGGGCGACAGCATCATCACCCGCGATCACCTGTCCGACGACTTCATCGATGATGCCCAG
>JAFLDI010000240.1 GCA_017302485.1 Burkholderiales bacterium
GCCACGGGCGGCAAGGGCAACGGCACGGGCGTGGGTGGCGGCAGCGCCAGCAAGGGCGGCGCGGTGCAGCGCGGCAACAGCGGCAAGGCCTCGCGCTCGCTGGAGGAGATCCGGCTGGTCTTCGAGCGCCACAAGGGCGCGATCTACGCGATCTACAACCGCGCACTGCGTGATGACCCGTCGCTGCAGGGCAAGGTGGTGGTGGAGCTGCGCATCGCCCCGTCCGGTGCCGTGGCCGGCCTGCGCCTGGTCAGCAGTGAGCTCAAGACGCCTGAGCTCGAGAGCAAGCTGCTGGCACGCATCCGCCAGTTCGACTTCGGCGCCAAGGACGTCGACGAGATCGTGGTCAGCTGGCCGCTGGACTTCCTGCCATCCTGAGCCGGGTCGCAGTCACTGCATCCGGACCGCAACACTCGGCCCCTCAGGCGTGACGCATGGCCGTCTGGGGGCCAGGTTCTCCCCCTGCTGGGACTCCTCTGCGCACAATGTGCCCAAAGGACACTCACGGGGGCATGGAAAGTGGCTGAACCCACGGGCGGCGCGGCACCGGTCGCGGACGGACGCGGCGCCGATCGGGTCGAGCTGGAGGCCATCCTGCAGACGGCGCTGGTCGGCATCGCCTTCAACCGCTCGCAGCCGCCGCCACGGCACTTCGTGCGCTGCAACCCGGCGTTCGAGGCGATGTTCGGCTGGGCGCCTGGCGAGTTGATCGGCCGTCCCACTTCGCTGCTCTGGCCCGACGCCCAGGCCTACGCGGCGGTACTGCGCATCGCCGAGGCGCCGCTGCGGCGCGGCGAGGCAGTGGCCTTCGAGGACCGGCTGGTGCGCCGCGATGGCAGCCGCTTCGATTGCCTGGTGCGCGCCAAGATGGTGTCCCGTGGCAGCGGTTTGCCTGAAGGCACGGTGATGATCCTCGAGGACATGAGCCTGGCCAAGGCCCAGCAGGAGGCGCTGGCACTGGCCATGCGTCAGGCGCAGGCCGCCAACCAGGCCAAAAGCGACTTCGTCGCCAATCTGGCCCACGAGATCCGCAATCCGCTGGGCGCCGTGCTGGGACTGGCCCACCTGGCGCTGGACAGCCCGGACGAGGCCGAGCGCCAGCAGCACCTGCGGCAATTGCTGTCCAGTGCGCAGATGCTCAAGGACCTGCTGGACAGCACGCTGGACCTCTCGAAGATCGAGGCCGGCATGCTCAGCATTGTGCAGCGGCCCTTTGCCGTGGATGCGCTGTTCGATGAGCTGGCCGCCGCATGGCGGCCGGTGGCGAAGGGCCAGGGCCGTTCATTGCTCACGCGCGTGGACCCGGCGGTGCCGGCCCAGCTGACCGGCGATCCGCTGCGGATCCGGCAGATCCTGTCGAACTTTGTCTCCAACGCGCTGAAGTACGCCGAGCGGGGCCCGGTGACCCTGGTCTGCCGTGCCGTGGCGCCGGGCATCTGGCGCTTCGAGGTGCATGACCAGGGCCCCGGCCTGGACGACGCACAACGGGATCGGCTGTTCCAGCGCTTCGTGCAGTTGGGAGACGCTGCCACCGCCGCTCGCCGCGGCGGCACCGGGCTGGGGCTGTCGATCTGTCGTGACCTGGCACTGCGCATGGGCGGCGAGGCCGGTGTCGACAGTGTCCCCGGCCAGGGGGCCTGCTTCTGGCTGCGTCTGGCGCTGCCCTCGGTCGCCCAGCCCCGGCCGCCTGCACCTGCTGCCGCACTGCGTCCGCCGGAACGTCCGCTGAGCGGTCTGCGCGTGCTGGTCGTGGAGGACGACGCCGTCAACCAGCTCGTCACCCGCAGCTTCATCGAGCGCTGGGGTGGCGAGGTCGACGTGGCCAGCGACGGCGACGAGGCCCTGCAGAGGCTGCGTGTGGCGGCGGCGTCCGGCCGACCTCACCATGTGGTCCTGATGGACCTGCACATGCCGGGCCACGGGGGCATAGAGACCACGCGCCTGGTGCGCGCCGAGCCCGCTCTGGGTGGCGTGGTGATCATGGGCCTGAGTGCGGCGGCCCAGCCCCAGGAAGTGCTCGATGCGATCGCCGCTGGCATGCAGGAGGTCGTGGGCAAGCCTTTTGATCCGGCCGAGCTGTGCGGGCGCCTGGCACGGCTGGTGCCCTCGGCCTGACTCAGTCGGCGTCCAGACGGGTGCCGAGGAAGCGGTACAGACGCTCGTCGCCGCTGAACGCCACATTGAAGCGCATCCACGGCGTGGGCCGCAGGTCGGCCATGAAGAGGTGGCCGGGGCCGAGCATGATGTCCTGCTCGGCCGCCTCGTTGGACAAGGCCACCGGATCGCTCAGCGTCGGGTGGTGCGCCCACAGGAACATGCCCGCCTTGGGCTCATGGAACAGCTCGAAGCCCAGGTCCACCAGGCGCTGCGCGACCTGCTGGTGGGCGCCGGCCAGGCGCTCGCGCAAGGCCTTCAGGTGCTTGCGCCAGCGGCCTTCGGTCAGCGCACCGTGGGCCAGGCGCTCGCCGAACTCGGCGCTGGTCAGGCCGGAGATCATCTTCAGCTGCGCCAGGTCCTCGACCAGGTCGGGGTGGCCCAGCAGGAAACCCACCCGGATGTTCGGCGAGATGGTCTTGGAGTAGCTGCCGATCGTCAACACCCGGCTGAGCTGGTCCAGGCTGGCCAGCGAGGGCCTCGGCTCCGGGTCGAGATCGGCGTAGATGTCGTTCTCGACGATGGTCAGGTCGTGCTTTTCGGCCAGTTGCAGAACGCGATGCAGTTGGGCCAGCGAGGCGACCGAGCCGGTCGGACTGTGCAGGCGCGGCTGGGTGAAGAAGACCTTGGGGCGATGGGCGACCAGCAGGGCCTCGAGCGCGGCCAGGTCCCAGCCCTGAGGCGTGCGCGGCACGCCCAGCAACTGAGCGCCCTGGTAGCGCAGAGCGAACAGCAGGTTGGCATAGCCCGGGTCGTCCACCAGCACCGCGTCGCCCGGGCGCACCAGGCGGCGCACTGCCAGGTCCAGCGCCTGGCTGCTGCCCTGGGTCAGCAGCACCTGGCCGGGGTGGACCTGCACCTCCTGCTCGGCAAAGGCCTCGGCGATGTGCTGGCGCAGCGGCGGGTAGCCCTTGGGGTCGCCGTAACCGCCCAGGTCGGCGTCGTCGGCGGCCAGGTGGCGCAGTGCACGGCGCAGGCCGTCCTCGAACAGCCAGTCGCCCGGCAGCCAGCCGCAGCCGGCCTTGATCGCCAGGTGGCGGTGCTCGAAGATCTTGCGCAGGTACCACATCGAGTCGAAACCCTGGGCCCCGCTGGCGGCCTGTGCCACCGGCGTGCCCGGCGTGGCCCGCTTGCGCACAAAAAAGCCCGAATGCGGCCGCGACACCAGGTAGCCTTGCGCCACCAGCCGGTCGTAGGCCTCGACCACGGTGAACACACTGACCTGGTGGGCGTGGGCGAACTGGCGGATCGACGGCACCTTGGTGCCGGCGCGCAACGCGCCCTCGTCGATCTGGGCGGCGAGGCCCTCGACGATCTGGGTGACCAGCGGGGTGGCGGAAGTGTGCTGCAGGCTCAGCATGACATCTGTACTGGGTGCCGGGCCAGCACAGTGTGTCCACTGTCCGGCCCGGCTGTGCATGGTAGCCGCCAAGCCGCTGCCCTAGGATGCCGCCATCGCCCATTCACTGACGAGGCCCTCATCATGCCGCTCGACGCCAAGACCGCCGCTACCAACCAGGCCCTGATGGCCCGCCGCCGCGCCGCCCTGCCCACCGGCCTGGGCCAGACCTACGAGGTCTTCGTCGACCGCGCCGAGAACGCCGAGGTCTGGGACGTCGAGGGCAAGCGCTACATCGATTTCGCCGGCGGCATCGCGGTGCTCAACACCGGCCACCGCCACCCGAAGATCGTCGAGGCCGTGAAGGCCCAGCTCGACCAGGTCCACCACACCTGCTTCCAGGTCGTGGCCTACGAGCCCTATGTGGAGTTGGCCGAGAAGCTGATCGAGCGCACCCCCGGGAGCTTCGCCAAGAAGGCCTACTTTCTGTCCACCGGCGCCGAAGCCGTCGAGAACGCGGTCAAGATCGCCCGCGCCGCCACCAAGCGCCAGGCGGTGATCGCCTTCGGCGGCGGCTTCCACGGCCGCACGCTGCTGGGCATGGCACTGACCGGCAAGGTCGCGCCGTACAAGGCCGGCTTCGGCCCCTTCCCGGCCGAGATCTACCACGCCGAGTTCCCCAACCCGCTGCACGGCGTGACGGTGGCCGATTCGCTGCGCTCGCTGGAGCACATCTTCAAGTACGACGTCGAGGCCGAGCGTGTCGCCGCCATCATCCTCGAGCCGGTACAGGGCGAAGGCGGCTTCTATGTGGCACCGCCCGAGTTCGCCCAGGCCCTGCGCGCGCTGTGCGACAAGCACGGCATCGTGCTGATCGCCGACGAAGTGCAGACCGGCGCCGGCCGCACCGGGACCTGGCTGGCCTGCGAGCAGTGGGGCGTGGCACCCGACCTGGTGACCATGGCCAAGTCGATGGCCGGCGGTTTCCCCATTTCCGCCGTGATCGGCAAGGCCGAGATCATGGACAAGCCGCTGCCCGGTGGCCTGGGCGGCACCTATGCCGGCAGCCCGCTGGCCTGCGCCGCCGCGCTGGCGGTGCTGCAGGTCTTCGACGAGGAGAAGCTGCTGGACCGCTCGAAGGCGGTGGGCCAGCGCCTGAAAGACGGCCTGACCCTGCTGGCCGCACAGCACCCCAGCGTGCAGGATGTGCGCGGCCTGGGTGCGATGGTGGCGATCGAGCTCTTCAAAGGCGGCGACCTGTCGCAGCCCGACGCCGACCTGACCAAGCGCATCTGCGCCGAGGCCATCCAGCGCGGCCTGATCCTGCTGTCCTGCGGCACCTATGGCAACGTGATCCGCATCCTGGTGCCGCTGACCGCCAGCGACGCGGTGATCGATGAGGGCATGGCGGTCCTGGCCGACTGCCTGAAGGCCTGCGGCGCTTGAACTGACGACACCCGGCTGCGGCATCGCCGCAGCCACCCTCCGGGAGGGTTGTCCGGGCCGGACGCTTGGGAGCGGCCCGGCGCTGGCCCGGACCTGACCACACCCGGCTGCGGCATCGCCGCAGCCACCCTCCGGGAGGGTTGTCCGGGCCGGACGCTTGGGAGCGGCCCGGCGCTGGCCCGGACCCGCACCGTTCACCGTCATTGCCGAGCGCGGTAGAGTCGCCGCCAAGGAGCCCTCACACATGGACATGTCCTCTTCCCCCCTGGCCGTCCTGGCCGACCCCAGCCTGCTGAAGACCGATGCGCTGATCAACGGCGAGTGGGTCGCCGGCAGCAGCCGCTTCGAGGTCACCGACCCCGCCACCGGCCTGAAGCTGGCCGACGTGGCCAACCTGGGTGGCGAACACACCCACCACGCCATCGTCGCCGCCAACAAGGCCTGGCCGGCCTGGCGTGCCAAGACCGCCAAGGAACGCGCCGCCATCCTGATGAAGTGGTTCGCGCTGATGCACGCCCACGCCGACGACCTGGCGCGCATCATGACCGCCGAGCAGGGCAAGCCGCTGGCCGAGGCCAAGGGCGAGGTGGCCTACGGCGCCAGCTTCCGGGAGTGGTTCGCTGAGGAAGCCAA
>JAFLDI010000241.1 GCA_017302485.1 Burkholderiales bacterium
GCTGAACTGGCGCAGCCCGATTCAGGTCTTCGCGGAGCTGATGCAGGGCTTGGCTGAATCCCATCAGGCTACAGTCCACTGATCAATCAACGAGTGCTGGGTGTTGCACTTCGGACTTGAGAACGCCCAGCAAGACTGACCTTTTGCAGTCGCACGGAGTATCCAAGACCAATGAACTCCTGCACAAGCCGAGCCAAATCCTGCCCGCCGCCCGAGGTCAGGAGGCCTTCAACGTTCTCGAATATGAACCATCTGGGAGCGAGCCTCTGAACTATCGCAAGATAGTTGAAAATCAGCCTGTTGCGAGGGTCGGCGGCGTTCCGTGGCCCTGCCGTAGAAAATCCTTGACATGGCGGACCCCCAATGATGATGAAGGGACTCTTCCCGCCCGTCTTGTCTTTGAGAAAATCGGGGTCAATCGTCCCAAGGTCAACCTTATGACAGGTGCTACCGACATTCAGTTCATAACTCTGGCAGGCATCAGCATCAATCTCAGCTCCAAATAAGGGCTTCAGGCCAGCACGCGAGAACCCATAAGAGAATCCGCCAGCCCCTGAGAAAAGCGAGACGACTGGTTGTGCACTGTTCATGGCTGCGCGCCCTCCGCCGCGCGACCACTAGGGACAGATGCTGCTTGGCCACCCGCTGGCATCGGGCACCGCGCCAGGTCGGTGAGGTGGTCGTGCGCAGGGTAGGCGGCTGACGGCCGACAGTTGGTCATGCTGGGCATTGGGTCTTTCTCGTCCTTGGTTGGGCTTGCCGCAGCTTCCTGCCCGGGATCAGGAGCCCCGGGTTCGGCAAGCCAGCACAGATGTCATTTTCGCCGCTGGGAGCCCAGATTCAGCCGCCTCGGCCGACAACTTGGCGAGGAACGCCCGAGAGGCGGCGGTCTCAACTGGCCAGGGCGCCATCGCCCGGCAGAACGGACCTATCTACCCATGAACATCCTCAGCCTCGACCTCCGACCTCTCTGGCCAGCCAACTGCTGGGACACCCACCCCACCGAACTGGCTCGACGCAGCCCGGGCTTCGCCTCGATGCAACGGGACGCGGCGGCGTGGGCCCGCAATCCGTGCTATTACCTGACCGACAGCGACTATCTGTGTGAGCTGCCCGCGCGCATCCCGACGCCCTACCCCGTCATGGTTATCTATGTGCCGTTCGGCCTGTCGAACCACGTCCAGGAGGTCGCGGTGACGGTGCCGCGCATCATCATCCGCGACGCAGCCGACTACCAGGCGCGTGCCGACTACCTAACGTGGCCCGTCCGGGGTCTGAACGTCTGCGTGGCTTTGCCCTTGGTCCTGTCGCTGGTTGAGGCGATGGCCGAGCCGCCATCGCATGTTGCGGTGATGTTCGTTGGCCGGGAGTGCGCGGCGGTGCAGGTGCTCGCGTTGGACATGGACTTCTGGGAGGCCGTTGACGACTGCCTCGCCCAGCTCGACCACGGCCACTTGAGCGTGCCACCTGACTGCGTTCCGTGGCTGGCGGACTACGAGCATCGTGGCCCGTGCTTCCTGTACCCCGACGACCCCGACCTTGCGCGGGACGGGGACGATGCCGTGTGGGTCTACTTAGAGCCGCAGGTCTGGCACTTCAACGAAGGCAGTCTCACACGCTCGGCCCGGCTGGAAGGCGCCATTGGGAGGGCGGAGCCCTCCGTTGCCTGACACGCGCGCCTGCCCGCTTCGCGGGCAGGGCTCACCCGGACGGTCACGTCCTATGAGGAAGGAGTCTCGACCGAAGTCAAGACTTTGGGAATGAGGGCGGGAAGGAGCTTCGGCGAAAGGCCAGAGCTACCCCCTACCCGCAGCGGTCTGCGGGCAAGGTGGTTCGGGCCTCGAAGCTGCCTGGCGTTCCGCCTGCTTGGAGGGCATCGGGGTCGCGCGAGTGCGCCCCGACGGACTGGACTTCGGGGATGGCTCGCCCCCCCTGACTGCGGCTCCAGTCGCAAACCCGCCGCTGCACCCGTGTCGCCCGCTTGGTGCTGATGCACGGCCGCGGGGTATTGAGCCCTCTCCTCCGTGCTCAACCTGTAGTTCAGGATTTTTATTCGCGCTGCCCTCGGGCTGCGCGTGGGAGCCAGCCCGCAGGGCTGGGACAAGCGGCCGGCGCCGCGCAGTCCCGTTCGCCGCTGCCGGCCCCAGACGGCACCAGAACGGCCGGGGAGCCGGTGGACGTGAGCGCGGTCCAAGCGCGTGCCGACGCCTACGTCGGCCAGGCCATCCGGGGCGGAGCCCGCCCGAGCTGCTACGCAGCCCGGCAAGGGCCAGGCGGTCGAAGACATGGGCGTCCAGCCCCATCCGGAAGCGCGGCGATGCAGGCCCCGCGAGGGGCTTGTATCGACGCGCGTGAGGCGCGTGGTCCTTGCCGGGCTGCGCAGCAGCACTAGGGCGCGGTATTCGGGCCGTGGTGCCGCGTCCAGCGGCGCAGGCTGCGGCCCCGCGTCCAGCGGGGGAAAGCAGCCGTCAGGCCTCCCGGTCGATCTTTCGGATCGGCCGGACCGTCGTGCGCATGGGGTCGAGTCGCTACAGGTCGGGCGAGCACAAGGGTGCTCACTCACCTTGAGACTGACCCATGAACGACACGACACCTCCCCTGGCCGTGCTGGACCACGCAGCAGGGCCTGAACCGGACGAGCGGCCGGAAGACAAGCGCCTGAAGGGCGAGCGGAACCGGACCGACACGCTGGTCTGGCTCAGCCGCTTCGGCTGGCTGACCTCCAAGATGCTGGCCGGCCTGGTCTGGCCGACGGCGGCGCAGGGTCAGACGATGGCGCGGCGCACCCTTGGGGCGCTGGCCGACGAGAAGCTCGTCGTGGCCCGCACGATGGCGAACGGCACGACGGTATACGTGCTGTCGGCCAAGGGCGCCCGGCTGCTCACCGAGCAGACCGGCACGCCGGCCGAAAGCGGCCACGCCCTGGCGCTCGGCAACCCCTTGCACCGGGCGGCCAGCAACTGGTACCTCATCCGTGCGGTGCAGCAGGGGCACCGCATCGTGACCGAGCACGAGATTGCCACCGAGCGCGGCCCGTGCCGCGTGCTGCGGGGCAAGGTGGCGGACGGGCTCATCGTGGCCGACGATGGCCTGTGCACCTGGGTCGAGGTCGAGAACGCCCCGGCGAAGTCGCGGGCGGAGCGGGCCAAGACCGTCAGCCTGGCAGCCGAGTGCCTCGGCCACGCGACCATGGCAGCCGTCGCCGACGGCCTCTGGCTGGCCCGCCTGGCGGTCGTGGCCACCAACGAGGCGGCGCTCCGGCACATGGCCGCGTCGTTCATGTCGGCGTACCGGGAGGGCTCGCTCCGCGACGCGCAGGTCGGCGACGTGGATGTCTGCCTGTTGCCGGTGTCCCCGAGCCTGGTGCCGGGCGAGGTCCACGAGGGCAACTTGTGGTGGGACGTGTTCGTCCCGGCGCTGGAGTGACGCGATGTCAACTTACAATGACGGGATGGAGAGCTGGCAGAGTGGTCGATTGCACCGGTCTTGAAAACCGGCAGCCCGCAAGGGCTCCAGGGTTCGAATCCCTGGCTCTCCGCCAAACCTCCATGACAACGGCCCGCTGATCGCGGGCCGTTGTCATTTCGGGCCGGAGCGCGGGCACCCGAGCATGCATGCGCCGGCCGTTGAGGTGTTCCAACAAGGTGTGCCAAAATGGCATTTCGCGACTCACCTAAGTCATTGATTTACTTAGGAAAGTTGGTGAGTGAGTAGATTTCTCACCGTCTCCGCCATCGCTGCCGCCAGGCAGCACCGCCCTCAGCGCCCGGAGCCGGCACCGTCGCCGCGCCAGCTGACCTGCATCTGGCGGAACTGCTCGGGAACCGGCAGGCCGGTCATTTCGTTCTCCAGCATGCGCAGTTGCAGCAGCCGCCGCCGGGTGCCGGGGTGGGTGGGCGAGTCGCCCAGCACACCCTGGCGCAGCAGCAGTCCGACGGCATCTTCCACGCCAAGCTCCAGCGGCCGGGCCAGGCGGTAGCCCCAGGCGTCGGCCTCGAATTCATGGCGCCAGCTCAGCGCACTGCCTTCCAGGCCCAGCACGCGGGCCACCGGGTCGGTCAGGTCGCGGCGCACCTCGGCCGGGACATGCTGGTGGTACAGCCCCGACAGGGCCTGCCAGTGGCCCAGCGCCTGGTGACCCAGCTCGTGAGCCAGCATCAGCAGGCGTTCGCGCTCGGGCAGTTCACCCACCGCCGCGCTGACGGCCACGGCGCGGCGGCCGAACAGGCTCTCGGCGTACAGGTCGCCACCCACCAGCAGCAGTTCCACATCGGCCAGATGGGGTGCCTGGGCTTTCAGGCGCTCGAAACTGGTGCGCAGCTTCTGCACCGAGTCGGGGGGCGGGTTCAGCGCAGGACCGCGGTCTGCCAGGCGTTGGGCCTGCGAGCGCAGCAGCACCTGCTCAATGGTCTCGCCGGCCTGTGCCCGCGGCATCCAGGTGCTCAGGCCGATGGCTGCGGCCAGCAGGGCGGGCAGGAACGGACGGCGCATGGGAACCTCCTGAGCATCACTCGGCAGCGTGACAAGGCATCTTGCGCGCTGGGCCAAGACCCTGTTCGCATCAAGTGTGCCAGCTCAGGCAATGCAGGTGCGGTTCTTGCCGGTGCGTTTGGCTTCGTAGAGGGCCTCGTCGGCCCGCTCCAGCGCCGCCTCCAGGGCCTCGCCGCCGCGGTAGGCGGTGACGCCAGCCGAGAAGGTCACGAAGACCTCCTGACCGTCGTGCATGAACAGGCTGGCACTGAGCTCGCGCTGCAGGCGCGTCAGCACGCGCCGGGCCTCTTCGACCGCGGTGCCGGGCAGCAGCACGACGAACTCCTCGCCGCCGAAGCGCGCCACGCCATCCACCGGCCGCAAGGATGCGCGCACATGCTGCGCCAAGGCCACCAGGGCCTGATCGCCCGCGGCGTGGCCCAGGCTGTCGTTGAGGCGTTTGAAGTTGTCGATGTCGAGCAGGCCGATGGCCAGCTCGCCGCCGTCGCGCTGCAGACGGGCCTGTTCCTGCTCGAACTGGGCCTGCAGGCCACGGCGGTTGGCCACCTGGGTCAACTGGTCTGTGGCGACCTCGTCGGACAAGCGGCGCAGCTCCTGCTCGAGCTCGCGCACCTTGGACTCCAGCTCGACGGCACGGACATGCTCCTGGTGCAGCCGACCCCGGGTGCTGCTGACCAGTGCATGCACGCTGCGGCTCTCGTCGACCATTTCGCGCACCACGCCCGCCAGGCTCTCTAGCGAGTCGGCCTGTTCGATGGTCTGGGCGTAGCGCAACATGCCATCCTGGAAGCGGCCCGTGTGCTCGTCGAGTTCGCCCAGCTCGGCCAGCATGCGCTGTATCAGGTCCTTCAAGGCCTGACGCGCCAGATCGCGCTCGCCACGCAGGCTGCGCTGGCGCTCGCGCGTGCGCGCCAGCAGGCCACTGGCGGCCTGCACGGCACGCGCGCTGGGGGCCTCGTCCAGTGTGTGCTGCAAGGTCTGCAACTGGCCCTGGACCCAGCTGTCGTCCTCGG
>JAFLDI010000242.1 GCA_017302485.1 Burkholderiales bacterium
CGGAAGCCGCCTGCGGGGCCGGCCCCGGCATGGCCTGGACAACAGGAGGGCCCACCGCCAGCAGCCCGACCAGGGCCAGCCATGCACAGCGGGTTCGGTGACGGATCGCGCGCTTCATCTCCCCGCGAGTGTAGGCGGGGCCTGCGACCCGGCCGGTTCCGACCTTGCCCAGGATCAGGAGTTGTCATCGCGGCAGTCCACAATCGGTGCATGACGGATGCCCCTTTCTTCCCCCGCCAGTCCTTTGGTGATGCCGACGCCGCCTTGGCCTGGGTGCAGGCGCTCTACCAGGCCCAGGTGGTGCACCTGCGCCAGCAGCTGCAGGCCTACGTGCAGGGTCAGGTGCCCGAGCGCCGGGTGCGGGCGCTCTACCCCAGCGTGCGGGTCCACACCCACACGGTGGCGCGGGCCGACACCCGTCTGAGCTTCGGCTTTGTCGCCGGCCCGGGCGTGTTCGAGACCACGCTGACCCGCCCCGACCTGTTCGCCGACTACTACCGCGAGCAGTTCCGCCTGCTGCTGCGCAACCACGGTGTGTCACTGGAGGTGGGTCTGGGCCATCAGCCGATTCCGGTGCATTTCTGCCTGGCCGAGGCTGACCATGTGGAAGGCTCGCTCAGTGCCGAACAGCGTTTGCGCCTGCGCGACCACTTTGACCTGCCCGACCTGGCGGCCATGGACGACGGCATTGCCAACGGCACCTACGAGCCCGGCCCGCGCGATCCGCAGCCGCTGGCACTGTTCACCGCGCCGCGGGTGGACTACTCGCTGCACCGGCTGCGCCACTACACCGGCACGGCGCCCGAGCACTTCCAGAACTTCGTGCTCTTCACCAACTACCAGTTCTACATTGACGAGTTCATCCGCCTGGGCCATGCGCTGATGCAGGACCCGGACAGCCCCTACGAGGCCTTCGTCGAGCCCGGCAATGTGCTGACACCGCGGGCCGGCAGTGCACGCGTGGCGGGCGGCACACCGCCGCCGCGCCTGCCGCAAATGCCGGCCTACCACCTGGTGCGCCCGGGCAGCGGCGGCATCACCATGGTCAACATCGGCGTCGGCCCGGCCAACGCCAAGAACATCACCGACCACATCGCCGTGCTGCGCCCGCACGCCTGGATCATGCTGGGCCACTGTGCCGGCCTGCGCAACACCCAGCAGCTGGGCGACTACGTGCTGGCCCATGGTTACGTGCGCGAGGACCACGTGCTCGACGAGGAGCTGCCGCTGTGGGTGCCCATTCCGGCGCTGGCCGAGGTGCAGCTGGCGCTGGAGGCGGCCGTGGCCGAGGTCACCCAGCTCAGCGGTTACGAGCTCAAGAAGATCATGCGCACCGGCACCGTGGCCAGCACCGACAACCGCAACTGGGAGCTGCTGCCGCACCAGGGGCCCGAGCGCCGCTTCAGCCAGAGCCGGGCGATCGCTCTGGACATGGAGAGCGCCACCATCGCCGCCAACGGTTTCCGCTTCCGCGTGCCCTACGGCACCCTGCTGTGCGTCAGCGACAAGCCGCTGCACGGCGAGATCAAGCTGCCCGGCATGGCCAACCACTTCTACCGCGAGCGGGTGGACCAGCACCTGCGCATCGGCATTCGCGCGCTGGAGCTGCTGCGCGAGGCCGGCGCCAGCCAGCTGCACAGCCGCAAGCTGCGCAGCTTTGCCGAGGTGGCCTTCCAGTAGCGATCAGGCAGCGCAGCGACGGCGCGCGGCGCCAGCCAGCAGGGCCAGGCCGCCCAGCATCAGTGCGCCGGAGGACGGCTCCGGCACCGCCGTGACGCCTACACCGATTTCGCCGACCGAGTTCCAGGTGTCGCCACCGAAGGCGCTGACCCGCAGGTAGCGCGCCGAGCCAGCGTGGAAGTCCAGCCCCGCGTCATACTGAGCGTGGCCGACCACCGTTGAGAAAGTGTCCATGCCGTACCAGACCGTACCCTGGTAGTCATGTACCGTCAGCATGGTCGACCAGTGGCTGCCGTCCAGCGAGGCCTCGACCAGGTAGCTGTCGTTGTTGTCCAGCGAAATCGTCAGACCGCTGACAAACGTGGCTGCACCGAAGTCGACGGTCACGCTGTCCGACATGCCCGACCAATAGGCGGTCTGGTCGGTCCATCCGCCGAACTCGGCCGGCACGTGGCCATCCAGTGCATAGCCGCAGTTGACAACGCCCCCCGTGCAGTTGAGGGTGGTGGCCTGGACGGGCGTCAACGGCAACAGCAATGCTGCAGCGGCGGTCAGGGCGGTCAGGAAGTGCGTGATCGACATGAGGAGTCCTTGTGGATGAAGGGAGGCAACGTGGCCATTCTTCGGGACCGTATCGGTCAGTCCCATCCCTTGCCCGGATGTCCGGATTTCCGTGCCAGATACGTTGCGATCCCGATGCCGGAGCCGCGTCAAGGGCCACGCAAGGACGCTGGCGGGCGGTTCGACCCGCCCCTGTGCGTCGACATCCGCAGGCTGGGGCTGCTGTGCGGGGCGGCCGCCAGCCCGCTGCACAGCCGCAGGCTGCGCAGCATTGCCGAGTTGGCGTTTCAGTGAGTCACGGCGCGCCTCAGGGCGCCGTGTGCACCAGCAGCTCGCCCATGGAATACAAGCCGTCGCCGTTGCTGGCGCTGATCTTGAGGTAGCGCACCGGGCCGGGCTGGAAGCCCAGGCCCTTGACGCGATCGGGGTCGCCCTTGACGGTGCTGATGGTGTCCATGCCGTAGCCGACCTCGCCATCTGCGGCGCGGATGTTCAGCACGCGGGTCCAGGTCTGGCCATCGACCGAGGCCATCACCTTGTAGTCGTCGTTGTTGTCCACCGAGATCGTCAGGCCGGTCATGTCGACCACCTCGCCCAGGTCGATCTTCACCTTGGCGGCCGCGTCGGTCCACCAGGCGGTGTTGGTGGTCCAGTCCTGGGTCTGCACGGGCCAGTCGCCGTCATAAGCGAACGAGCAGCCGGTGACTTGGGGGCTGCACTTGACCGGGCCGGCAGCGGCCGGCAGGGCCAGGCACAGACCGACGCCCAGGCCTGCGAGAGTGGACAACACACGCATGACAGTTCCTTGTGGTGGTGAGGGGATGGTGGATTGTGGAGACCGTCGCCGGGGCGGCCCATCCCTCACCCTGCTGTCCGGATTCGCGGCCCCAGGCCGTTTTCCGGCGCCGATGCCTGATCTGCCTCAAGGGTCACGCGACAGCGCTTGCGACCCGCAGGCGGCAGGCGTAGGCTGATCCGCACGAAAGATCCATGGCCCGCCCCTTCCGCGGCGCCCTCGCGCCCCGGCGGGCCCGGACGAGGAGATGCCCCATGTCAAGCGCATCCTCGGCGGCCGCCCTGGCCGCCATGCACGCCATCCGTACCCTGGCCCTGGTGGGCCCTGCCACCGCCGGCAAGACCAGCCTGGTCGAAGCCCTGCTGGTGCAGGCCGGCGCGATCGGCGCGCCGGGCTCACTGGAGCGCGGCACCACGGTGTCGGACTTCGACCCGATCGAGAAACGCCTGCAGCACTCGCTGGCCAGCACGGTGATGCACCTGCAGCATCTGGACACGCGCATCCACCTGATCGACACCCCGGGAGCGGCCGAGCTGGCCGGTCAGGCGCTGCCCGCACTGGAGGCGGTCGAGACCGCGGCGGTGGTGATCAACGCTGCCGCCGGTATCGAGGCCGGGGCGGTCAGGATGATGGACCACGCCGCGCGGCGCCACCTGGACCGCCTCATCATCGTCAACAAGATCGACGCCCCCGGGGTGGACCTGCAGGCCTTGCTGGCGCAGATCCAGGCCACCTTCGGCAAGGAGTGCCTGCCGCTGAACCTGCCCTCGGCGGGTGCGCTGCGGGTGGTCGACTGCTTCTACAACAAGACCGGATCGGCCGATTTCTCCAGTGTGGAGGCCGCCCACCGGGCCCTGGTGGAACAGGTGGTGGAGGTCGACGGCGGTTTCGTCGAGCGCTACCTGAACGACGGCGACATTGACGCCAGCGAGCTGCACGCCCCGCTGGAAGAGGCGCTGCGCCAGGGCCACCTGATCCCGGTGTGCTTCGTGTCGGCACGCAGCGGCGCCGGCGTCAAGGAGCTGCTGGATGTGATCGTGCGCCTGCTGCCCGACCCCACCGAGGGCAACCCGCCCGACTTTCTCAAGGGCGAGGGCGCCGAGGCCCAGCCGATGCACGCCACGCCCGACCCGGCGGCGCACGTGCTGGCGCATGTCTTCAAGGTCACCAACGACCCCTTCGTCGGCAAGATGGGCCTGCTGCGCGTGCACCAGGGCACGATCACGCGCGACAGCCAGCTCTTCGTGGGCGACGGCCGCAAGCCCTTCAAGGTGGGCCACCTGTTCCGCCTGCAGGGCAAGGAGCACCAGGATGTGGACCGAGCGCTGCCCGGCGACATCGTCGCCATCGCGAAGGTCGATGCGCTCCACTATGACGCCGTGCTGCACGACGCTGCCGAGGACGACCACATCCACCTCGCGCCGCTGGCCTTCCCGCTGCCGGTGCACGGCCTGGCCATCGAGCCCAGGCGCCATGGTGACGAGCAGCGCCTGTGGGAGATCCTGCAGAAGCTGATCGACGAGGACCCCTGCCTTCGCATCGAGCAGCACGCCGGCACCCACGAGACCGTGGTCTACGGCCTGGGCGAGCTGCACCTGAAGCTGCTGCTTGAGCGCATGAAGGAGGTCTACCGCTTCGAGGTCGACACCCATCCGCCCAAGGTGGCCTACCGCGAGACCATCGGCGGCCGCGCCGAGGCCCAGTACCGCCACAAGAAGCAGACCGGCGGCGCCGGCCAGTTCGGCGAAGTGCATCTTCGCGTGGCCCCGCTGGGCCGCGGCGAGGGCTTCCGCTTCATCGACGCGGTCAAGGGCGGCACCATCCCGACCAATTTCATGCCTGCGGTGGAGAAGGGCGTGCGCGAGGCGCTGGAGGGCGGCGTGCTGGCCGGCTACCCGGTGGTCGACATCGAGGTCACGGTCTACGACGGCAAGCACCACAGCGTCGACTCCAAGGAGATCGCCTTTGTCACTGCGGCGCGCAAGGCCACGATCACCGCCATCCTGGAGGCCCAGCCGCTGCTGCTCGAGCCCATCGTCGACGTCGAGATCAGCGCGCCAGGCCATGCCACCGGGGACATCACCGGTGACCTGTCCTCGCGCCGCGCCCAGGTGGCTGGCACCGATGGCGGCATCGGGCAGATGATGGTGGTGCGCGCGCAGGCGCCACTGGCCGAGCTGACCGGCTACCAGACCCGCCTGAACGCGCTGACCGCCGGCCAGGGCCACTACACCCTGGCCTTCAGCCACTACGAGCCGGTGCCCCCGGCGCAGCAGGCCAAGCTGGCGGCCAGTTTCAAGCGCGCGGATGACTGAGCGATTGCTCACACTCTACTGAGCCCTCTCCTCGACACGGCCGCCCTGGGTTCCTGCCCAAGGCGGCCGTGTGCCGTGTGCGGCGCATGGGATCGGCGGCACAATATGCATTGCGAATCATTCGTATTTGCGATAC
>JAFLDI010000243.1 GCA_017302485.1 Burkholderiales bacterium
CTTGGCGACCCGCCGGGACTTGTGCTGGCTCTCTCGCACGGCTTCGAGCAGGGCTTCGCGGTCCTCGGGGCTGCCCAGCGAGAAGTCCTCCCACCACTCAGCGAGCTCGGCCGGGATCTCCTCCACATCGGCGCGCAGGCGCAGGAAGTCGAAACCAGCCCGGAAGCGCGGCTGCTCGACCAGGCCGAAGGCGCTGCCAGGTGTGCGGCGCTCGAAGCGCGGCTGCATCATCCAGATGTCGCGCATGTCGGCGGCCAGCTTGCCGCGGCCGGAGATGTCGCCGATGCGGGCGTCGAAGACCGCGTCGATGGCCTGCTGCAGCGCGGGCGACGGGTGCTCGCCGGCGGCACGCCGCTCGGCCCAGCCAGCCTGCACGTCATGCCACAGCATGCAGGCCAGCATGAAGCTGGGCGCCACCGCCTTGCCCTCGCCCACGCGGCGGTCGGTGTCGGCCAGCGCCAGATGGATGAACTTCTCGCGCGGACTGCCGGCCGGGGCCTGGGCCAGGGCCGCATCCAGGATGGGAAACACGCCGCGGCCGAGGCCCTGCAGCTTGATCTGCTCCAGGCTGGCCAGCGCGTGACCGGTCTGCAGCAGCTTGACCATCTCGTCGAACATGCGCGAGGCCGGCACATTGGCCAGCAGCGGAATGGCAGCGGCGATGGCCCTGTGGGTCTTGGGCTCGATCCTGAAGCCCAGCTTGGCGGCAAAGCGCACCACACGCAGGATGCGCACCGGGTCCTCGCGGTAGCGAGTGGCCGGGTCTCCGATCATGCGCAGCGTCTGGGCGCGCACGTCCTTCAGCCCATGGTGGTAGTCCACCACGACCTGGCGCCGCGGGTCGTAGTACATGGCGTTGATCGTGAAGTCGCGGCGGGCGGCGTCCTCGATCTGCGGGCCCCAGACGTTGTCGCGCAGCACGCGGCCGTCGGCATCGACGACATGGCTCTTGTTCTCGATCTCCTTCTTGGAGGTCTTCTCGTTGCCCGCCACCTGCTCGGCTGCGCTGGCATCCATGTAGGCGCGGAAGGTGGAGACCTCGATCACCTCGTGGTCGCGGCCGCGGCCGTGGATCACATGGACGATGCGGAAGCGCCGGCCAATGATGAAGGCCCGTCGGAACAGGCCCTTGACCTGCTCGGGCGTGGCGTTGGTGGCCACGTCGAAATCCTTGGGACGGCGGCCCACCAGCAGGTCGCGCACCGCACCGCCGACGATGTAGGCCTCGTGGCCGGCGTCCTGCAGCGTTGTGACCACGCGCACGGCGCGCTCGTCGAGCAACGCCGGGTCGATGCCGTGCTCCGTGGCAGGAATCTCCAGCCGCTTGCCCAGCGGAATGCCGCCGGCGGCCTGGGTGTCTGCCGGCTTGCCCAGCAGCTTGTCGATGAACTTGCGGATCATGGTGCCTCGAAGAGGTCGATGATGCGCCAGCCGCGCTCAAGCGCGATCTGACGCAGGGCCGGGGTCGGGTTGGTGGCCACCGGGGTGGGCACCGTCTCGAGCAGCGGCAGGTCGTTGGTGGAGTCGCTGTAGAACAGCACGTCGTCGAAATCGGCAAAGGACTGGCCCAGGCCCTGCAGCCAGGCCTGGACGCGCGCCACCTTGCCCTCGCGGAAGGTGGGCGTGCCGCGGATGGCACCGGTGGCCCGGCCATCGGCGTCGCGTTCGAGCTCCACCGCCAACAGGGTCTCGATGCCCAGCGCAGTGGCGATCGGCCGGGTGACGAACTCGTTGGTTGCGGTGACCACAGCCACCTGGTCGCCGTCCTGCTGGTGCGCCCGCACCAGCTCGATCGCCTCGAAGCGCAGCGCCGGCGCGATCACCTCCTGCATAAAGCGCTCGCGTGCGGCCTCGGCTTCCTCGAGAGGACGATACCGCCAGGCCGAGGTGGCAAAGTCGACGTAGTCGGCCAGCACCAGCGTACCGGCCTGGTAGGCCTCGAAGAACTGCTGGTTGCGGGCGCGCCAGGCTGCGCCGTCGGTCCAGCCGATGGTGCACATGAACTCGCCGAAGGCGTGGTCGGAATCGGTGGGCAGCAGGGTGCCGTCCAGGTCGAACAGGGCCAGCTTCATGCGGCCACCTCGCCTTCAGTGAGCATTTTCTTGAGCAGGGGAACGGTGACCGCACGGCGCTCGGCCAGCGAGAAGCGGTCCAGCCGGTGCAGCAGGCCTTTGAGCGATCCCAGGTCGCGCTCGAAGCGTGTCAGAAGGAAGTCCATCACCTCGTCCGACAGCATCAGCCCGCGTGCGTCGGCCTCGCGGCGCAACACGGCGCGGGTTGCAGCCTCGTCCAGAGGCTGCAGCTCGAACACCGGCCCCCAGCCGAAGCGGGTGCGCAGGTCCTCGCGCAGTGGCAGGTCGATGGGCGGCATGCGCGCCGCGGCAGCCATCTGGGTGCCATGGGTGGCCGCCTCCACGAAGAGGGTGAAGGCGGCGTGCTGTCGCGCCTCATCCAGGTCATGGGCGTCGTCGATCACGACGAGGGTCCAGGCCTCGTCGAAGGTCCAGGGCAGCGGTGTCGTGGCCTGGAACCAGGCGGCCTGGCCGCCCTGCCCCCTGACCCGAGCTGCCCAGGCCGCCAACAGGTGCGACTTGCCAGTACCGGCACGGCCGTGCAGGAACACCGGTGGTCCCGGCTGACGCCACTGGGTCAGTGCCTGCAGCGCAACGCCGTTGGGGCCGGTGACGAAATTGTCGAAGCCAGGTTCCGGTCCCAGTCCGATGGCCAGCGGGATCTGTCTCATCCGCGGTACAGCTCGCTTTGCAGATAGGCCGCGAGCACACGCCGAGCCGCCACCAGGGCCACCGCCGACAGCGGCAGAGCCGCCAGCACGCCGACGAAGCCGAACAGCTGGCCGAAGGCCATCAGCGCAAAGATCACCGCCAGCGGGTTCAGGCCGATGCGCTCGCCCACCAGACGCGGCGTCAGAATGAAGCTCTCCAGCAATTGTCCCAGGCCGTAGACCACGGCCACGGCGCCGATGCCGTACCAGCTGCCGAACTGCAGCACCGCACTCAGCAATGCCAGCACCAGACCCAGGCCGAAGCCCAGGTAGGGAATGAAGACCAGCATGCCGGTGAACACTCCCACCGGCAGTGCCAGCTCGAAACCCGCCAGCGCCAAGGCACCGGCGTACCAGACCGACAGGGTCAGCATCACCAGCAGCTGGCCACGCAGGTACTGGCCCAGCAACTCGTCGCACTCGCCCAGGAAGCTGTCGACCGAGGCGAGCATTCGCGGCGGCACCAGGTGGCGCAGTCGCGCCATGATCTGCGGCCAGTCGAGCAGCAGGTAGAACAGCACCAACGGCACCAGCACCAGGTTGCCCAGCACGGTCAGCACCACGCTGCCACCCAGGCGCGCCGAGCTCAGCAGCGCCGCCAGACCTTCCTCGAGGTTGCCGCCCAGACCCTTGAGCACCATGTCCTTGATGCCGGCCACGTCCAGACGCACCTCCAGACCCAGCTTGGCCAGTGCCGGCGCCAGGACCTGGTTGGCCCATTCGGCACCGCGCGGGATCTGCTCGCGCAGGATGGGCAGCTCCCGGGCGATGATGGGCACCACCAGCAGCGCCATCGCCAGCACCGAGACGCCCGCCAGCAGCACGGCCAGCGTGGCCGCCAGCGAGCGCGGCCAGCCGCGCCGCGCCAGCGCCTCGACCAGCGGCTGCAGCGCGTAGGCCAGCACTGCGGCGATCAGGAAGGGCATCAGCACCGGCGCCAGCAGCCACAGCAGCGCCAGCACGACTGCGGCGATCAGCAGCCAGCTCAGCGACTGTCTCTGGGCAGGGGAAAGATTCATCGGTACACGGACTGGGCGGCGCGCCCGTCCCGGCAGGGACGCCGGCGGCGGCGGGGCTCCTGGGTCACGGTCTGGGGGACAAGCGCCCGGGCGACCCGATCGGGGCGACCTGCAGGAAGCCTCTTGATTGTACGGCGACCGACCATGCCGATCAGGGCCTGCGGTGCCCGAGGAGCGCCGCCACGCGCTGGCGCAGCCCTGCGGCCTGAGGGTCATCGGGGCGCAGGTCCAGGCAGGTCTGCAGGTCGGCCAGGGCCTCGCTGGCGCGGTCCAACTCGGCCAGCAACAGACCACGATCGCGCCGCGCCTCCCAGTCGTCGGGCAGCAATCGCACCAGCCGCTGCTGCACGGCCAGTTGGCGCGGCAGGTCGCCCTGGCATTCGTGCACCGCCTTCAGATTGCGCAGCATGCGCGCCAGCACCTCCCGCGGCTCGGCGGCCTGCAGGAACAGGCCCAGCGGGATCTCATCTTCCGCTGGCACGCCGGACATGGCACGCCAGGGAGCCAGGCGCTCCTCCAGACGATCGCGCGACAGCGACTGACCTGTGAACGGGTCGATCACCACCTCACCGGCCGGCAGCCGAAGCTTGACCAGGAAGTGGCCAGGGAACGAGATGCCGCGCGCGGTCAGGCCGATCTGCTGGGCGATCTCGATGTAGAGCAGCGCCAGCGAGATCGGGATGCCCTTGCGCGTCTGCAGTACCCGGTGCAGGTAGCTGTTGTCGGCATGGTGGTAGTCGTTGACGTTGCCGGCAAAGCCCAGCTCACGGAAGAAATAGCGGTTGAGCAGGCGCAGCCGGTGCAGCGGCGACGCATCGGCCGGCAAGCGCTGTCGCAGACGCTCGGCCAGACCGTCGATCTGGTCCAGCACCCCCTGCGGGTCCAGGGACGGGTGATCGTCCTGGGCGAGCACGATCGCCGCTTCCAGCAGTGGCAGGCCCGCGTCCTCGGCCACCAGCGACGAGAAGTAGTCCAGCGGACTGGCCGGAACAAAGCGCGGCGGGGGGCCCATGCGCGTCAGCCTCGGCGGGCGAACTGCCGCAGGTTCAGTCCCAGCAGGCGCAGGGTGCCGAAGTACAGCAGCGCCGCCATCGCCAGCGCGCCGAACAGCAGGCCGGCCCGCGCCAGCCATTGCGACTGCAGCGCCACCCAGTCCAGCCGCCAGGCCACCCAGCCCAGCCAGCCGCCCAGCACGGCCGAGGCCACCACCACCCGGACGATGAACCCCCCCCAGCCCGGCTCCGGCGTGTAGATGCCGCGCGATCGCAGTCCGCGCAGCAGCCACGCAGCATTGCCCATCGCGCCCAGGCTGGTGGCCAGTGCCAGCCCGGCGTGACCCAGCCAGGGCACGAAGGCGGCGTTCATCAGCTGGGTCACCGCCAGCACGACGATGGCGATGCGCACCGGCGTGCGGATGTCCTGCTGCGCATAGAAGCCTGGCGCCAGCACCTTCACGCCGATCAGGCCGATCAGGCCCACGCCGTAGCCCTGCACCGCCAGCGTGCTCATGCGCAGGGCCCGCTCGTCGAAGGCGCCATGGTGGAACAGCACCGCCATCAGCGGCAGGCCGAACACCAGCAACGCCAGGGCACAGGGCAGCGCCAGCATCAGCGACAGGCGCAGACCCCAGTCCAGGTGGCCGGAATAGCCCTGGCTGTCGCCGCGCGCCTTCAGTGCGGCCAGGCCCGGCGTCAGCACCACACCCAGCGCCACGCCCAGCAGCCCCGTCCGGAACTCCATCAGCCGGTCAG
>JAFLDI010000244.1 GCA_017302485.1 Burkholderiales bacterium
TGCGGCCTCTTACTGCCGAAACAATACCCAAGCGGCGTTTTACAGCCAGCGCTTGCATAGCCAAGAATGGGGTGACCGGCGTGCGGCTGCAGACCACGCAGGAGCGGATCTTCATCAGCGGCCAGGAGACGGTGGCCTTCAGCATCGCCGCGGTCGACGAGCGGGGCCAGCGCCTGCCCCTGCTGATCACCCGCTCGGTGCTGATCGACGCCTCCGACCCGCGCAGCGCCAGCGGCCGGCCGCCGGTGGCCTTGCCCTTCAGTGACGACGGCCAGGGTGCCGACGCGCAGGCCGGCGACGGCATCTGGAGCGCCCGCGCCGCCCCTGCCGCAATGGGCTTTGCCGACTATGCCGGTACGCTGCGTCTGCTGCTCGAGCTGAGCCAGGACGGCCGGCGCGGCGAGTTCGCCTTCGAGCTGGTCTACGAGCCCCAGGTACCGGCGCAGTGGGCCGGTGTGCGAGAGGCAGTGCAGGAGGGCTCGCTGGTCTTTGCGCTGGGCCTGCAGGTGGCGCAGCCGGGCCGCTATGTGATCAACGCGCGCCTGGACGATGCGCAAGGGCAGCCCTTTGCGCTGCTGCAGTTCAACGACGAGCTGGGCAGCGGCGCCCAGCAGGCGCGCCTGGTGGCCTTTGGCAAGCTGCTGCGCGACGGCCAGCCCGCCATGCCGCTGCGCCTGTGCGATGTCGAGGGCTTCCTGCTGCACCCCGACCGCCACCCCGACCGCGCGATGCTGCCGCGCCTGGCCGGCGTGGTCCACACCAGCCGCGTCTACCCGCTGACGCGCTTCTCCGACGCCGAATGGCAGAGCGAGGAGCGCCAGCGCTACCTGGATGAGCTGCAGCGTGACGTGGACGCTGCGCGCCGCACGCTGCCAGGGCGACCGTGAGATTCGTCATGGGTGACCGGCCTTCGATCTTGGGGGGAGCCCGTCCGGGCCGCCACACGCCTGAGTGAGCGCCACTAGACTGCGCCCGTCCTTGTTGACGGCGCCTGAAGCGCTCTTCCCCATGCAGTACCTCCCCACCCTTCTGGCTGGCGCCGTGCTGGCCTTGTCCTCGGCCAGCGCCAGTGCCAACCTGCTGTCCAATGGCAGCTTCGAGAGCCACAGCACCAGCCTCGCCAACAACGGCTTTTGCTACCTGGGCGGCAACTGCCCCGGCACGCTGGCCGACTGGAGCGCCAGCGCGCCCCTCATCGGCTCGTACAGCGGCGCCTGGGGCGATCCGAGCAGCCGGGGTGGCTGGTCGGCCAGCCAGGGCGACATGCTGATCGGCCTGCAGAACGCCAGTTGGGTGGAGCAGAGCCTGACGCTGGCCGCCGGCACCTACACGCTGAGCTGGGTTGATGCCGGCCGTCCTGGCTACAACAACACCAGCTACGAGGTGAAGCTCGACGGCAGCACCATCGGCAGCTACTCCACCTTGGCGGGCGAAGCCTGGGATGGCCAGTCGCTCACCTTCACGGTGGGCGCCAGCGGCAGCCACACGCTGCGCATGCAAGGGCTGGCCGTCAACGCGGACGGCACCGCCTTCATCGACAACATGACGCTGACCACCGCCGTGCCCGAGCCCGGCACCGCCTCGCTGGGCCTGGCCGGTCTGGCGCTGCTGGCGGGCGTGGCGCGTCGCCGTCGTCAGTCCAACGCCGGGTAATCGGTGTAGCCGGCGGCGCCGCCGCCGTACAGCGTCTTCATGTCCAGCGCGTTCCAGGGCGCGTCCTCACGCAGGCGCCGGCCCAGGTCGGGGTTGGCAATGAAGCCCTTGCCGAAGGCCACCAGGTCGGCGGCACCGCTGGCGGTCGCGGCCAGCGCCATGGCGCGGGTGTAGCCGTTGTTGACCATCCAGCGGCCCGGGAACAGCGCCTTGAGTGCGCCATAGTCGAAGGGCGCGATGCCCTGGTCGCTGAGGTCGCGCGGGCCGCCAGTGGCGCCTTCCACCACATGGAGGTAGGCCAGGCCCAGTGGTGCCAGCTGCGCCACCAGGTGGGTGTACAGCGCCATCGGGTCGC
The DNA here is from genome assembly GCA_017302485.1 of Burkholderiales bacterium. Taxonomy (GTDB): domain Bacteria; phylum Pseudomonadota; class Gammaproteobacteria; order Burkholderiales; family Burkholderiaceae_C; genus Ideonella. Next base: position 2,009 of record JAFLDI010000244.1, read on the forward strand.
TGTCCTGGCCGATGTCGTTGGCCGGGGTGATCGGCGAGAGACGGATGCCGGTTCGGCCGCCGCCGATGGCCCCGGTGATGGCGCGTGTCACCTCCAGAGTCAGGCGGCAGCGGTTGCTGATCGAGCCGCCGTAGGCATCGCTGCGGTCATTGGCCGAGTCCTTCAGGAACTGCTCGAGCAGGTAGCCATTGGCGGCGTGGATCTCGACGCCGTCGAAGCCGGCCTCCATGGCGTTGAGCGCCGCCTGGCGGTACTGCTCGACGATGCCGGGCAGCTCATCGGTGGCCAGCGCGCGCGGCTCCGAGACCGGCGCGAAGCCACCGGCGATGTAGGTCTTGCTCTTCGCCGCCCGCGTGGTGGACGACTGCGGCGCCGCGCCGCCCGGCAGCAGCGAGGTGTGCGAGATCCGGCCGACATGCCACAGCTGGGTGACGATGCGACCGCCCTCGGCATGCACCGCGGCGGTCACGGCCTTCCAGGCCGCCACCTGCTCGGCCGTGTGCAGGCCGGGGGTGTCCAGGTAGCCGTGCGCCATCGGCGCGATCGGCGTGGCCTCGGTGACGATCAGGCCGGCGCCGGTGACGGGGTGGGCGCGCTGGCGGTAGTACTCGGCCATCAGTGCGGTGGGCACCTGGCCGGGGGCGCGGTTGCGGGTGAGCGGCGCCATGACGACGCGGTTGGCCAGCGCGATGTCGCCGACCTGCAGGGGGGTGAAGAGGGTGTCCATGGGCCATCAGCTTAGCCGGGCGGCTACAGTGTCGGGTTGACCCCTGTTGAAAGTCCCACGCCATGCTCGCCTACCGCCACGCCTTCCACGCCGGCAACCACGCCGACGTGCTCAAGCACCTGGTGCTGGTCCAGGTGCTGCGCTACATGGTGGGCAAGGACAAGCCCTTCCGCTACATCGACACCCACGCCGGGGCCGGCGGCTACCAGCTCAAGGGCGCAGTGGCACAGAAGAAGACCGAGTACCGCGAAGGCATCGGCCGCCTGTGGAGCCGCGCCGACCTGCCGCCGCTGGTGGCCGACTATGTGCAGCTGGTGCAGCGTTTCAACCTGCCGCCCGCCGAGGACGGCCGCCTGCCCGAACTGGAAAAGGGCATGACGCCGCCGCTGGCGCTCTACCCCGGCTCGCCCAGCCTGGCCAGCCTGCTGCTCACCCCCTTCGACAAGCTGCACCTCTATGAGCTGCACCCGGCCGATGCCCGCACGCTGGCCGCCCACTTCGGCGGCGAGAAGCGCAGCCGGGTGATGCAGGAAGACGGCTTTGCCGCGCTGAAGAAGGAGCTGCCGCCCACGCCGCGACGCGCCGTGGTGCTGATGGACCCCAGCTACGAGACCGTGGGCGACTACAGCCGCGTGGTGGCCAGCCTGCGCGAGGCCGTGCAGCGCTTTGCCGAAGGCGTCTACATGGTCTGGTATCCGCAGGTCAGCCGGGTCGAGGCGGTGCAGTTGCCCAAGCGCCTGACCGGCGTCGCCCCCAAGGGCTGGCTGCATGTGCGCCTGACCGTGGCCCAGCCCGACCAGCAGGGCTTCGGCTTGGCCGGCAGCGGTGTCTTCATCCTCAACCCGCCCTACACCCTGCACCAGCAACTGGCCGAGCTGATGCCCTGGCTGACCGAACAGCTGGCGCAGTACGACGGCGCCAGCTACCTGATCGAGGAGCTGCCGGCCTGAGCCGGCAACGCCTGCTTCACTCCACCACGAAGACCACCGCGGTGCGCGCCGGCACGCTGACCGTGCCGGTGACGCCGTCCAGCGTGGCCAGCTTGGCGCGCGCATCGGCCGCCTGCGGCGCGCGATGCACCGGGTGCAGCTGCCAGCCGCTGCCCTTGAGCGCCTCGGCGCTGAACGACTGCGCCTCCTTGTCCACGTTGACGACGTAGGCCAGGCGGCGGAAGTTGGCGCCCGCGTAGCCGTCACCATCGAGCACCGCGGCCAGCACCGTGGGCACCTGGCCCGAGCCGGTGTTGACGAAGCGCAGCCGGGTCTTGATGTCGTCGGCGGTGCGCAGGCGCAGCAGCGTGGAGCTGGCGCGGATGCGCAGCAGATCGCGGAAGACGTCACGCGTCCAGCCGATCTCGCCCGCCGTGGGCTTGATCAGCGGGTTGGCCAGGCGCGGCTGGATCATGCCCCACTCGTTGCCGTTGTCGCGTTGCGGCGGCAGGCCGACACCGAAGTTGTTGTCGGCGTAGCTCCAGTCCAGGCGGTTGAACCAGTCGCCCGAGTCGTAGCTGTTGCGGTCCATCGACTTGCTGCGCAGGGTATCCACGCCGGCGTGGAAATAGGCCACCCCCTGCGCAAAGGCGTTGAGTGCCGCGCCCAGCATCTGCACGCGGGCGCGGTCCTCGCGGGAGGTGGCCAGCGGCAGCCGGTAGGCATTGATGTCGAAGAAGGTCTGGTTGTCGTGGTTCTCGAAGTAGTTCACCACCTCCGACGGATCGGTCACATAGCCGGCCGGCAGGCCGCCCACATTGATCTGCTCCAGCGGCAGCGTGGCGTCCCAGTGGGTGGTCAGGGTGTAGCTGCGGATCGAGCCGGCCAGGCCGGCCTTGATCACGTCGCCCAGCCACATCAGCTCGTTGCGCGAGCGGCCGCCGCCCTGGTCATTGGGGTCGAACCACAGGCCGTTGACATAGCCCTGGTTGGCGATCAGCGCATTGCCGCTGTCGCAGCAGCCACCGCCGCGCACCGCGTCGCGCAGCATCGGGTTGAACGTGCCGATGCCGGTGCCGTTCATCGACAGCATCTCGGCCTGCACGAAGCGAGCGCCATTGGCCACCTCGCCGAAGTTCCAGCCCTCGCCGATCAGCTGCACATCGCGGCCGACGACGCTGCGCAGGCGATCCTTCAGCGCCACCATCACGCTGCGCGGCTGGTGGCCCATCAGGTCGAAGCGGAAGCTGCTGACGTGGTAGTCGCGGGCCCAGGTGACGACCGAGTCGATCATCAGCTTGCCCATCATGCGGTTCTCGGTGGCGGTGTTCTCGCAGCAGCTGGAGCGCTCGATGTCGCCCGCGGCGTTCAGCCGGTGGTAGTAGCCGGGCACCACCCGATCCAGCACCGAGCGGTCGTTCTGCCCCGAGGCCGAGGTGTGGTTGTAGACCACGTCCATGCCCACCCGCAGGCCCAGGCCGTTGAGCGCCTGCACCATGCGTCGGAACTCGACGATGCGCGCCGTGCCGTCGGACAAGCGCGTCGCATAGGCGCCGTCGGGCGTGGTGAAGTGCCAGGGGTCGTAACCCCAGTTGAAGCAGTCCTGACCAGCGGTGGCGGCCACCGCAGCCTGCTGGTCGGCCGAGTCGGGCGCACCCGACGGATTGGGCGTGACGCAGCCGCGCTCGGGCACGCTGGCGATATCGAAGCTGGGCAGCAGGTGCACATCGGTCAGGCCAGCCTGGGCCAGCGACTGCAGGTGCTTGAAGCCGTTCGAGCGCGGGTGCGTGAAGGCCAGATAGGTTCCCCGGTGCAGCGCAGGCACGGTGGGGTCATTGGCCGAGAAGTCG
>JAFLDI010000245.1 GCA_017302485.1 Burkholderiales bacterium
AAGCGCCGCCCGAACCCATCGGCGAACCTGCCAGCGCCGCGGCCGAGGCGCCGGCCCCCGCCGCCTCGGCGCCGCCGCCCTTCGCCTGGCCGCCATCCACCCAGTTGCTCTATGCGCTGGAGGGCTCATACCGTGGCCCCATCGTCGGTGAGGCGCAGGTCGACTGGTTGCGCGAGGACGACCGCTACCAGGTGCGCCTGGAGGTGCGTGTGCCGCCGCTGTTCAAACGCCGCATGCTCAGTGATGGCCTGCTGGGCGAGGAGGGCCTGAGCCCCAGCCGCTACGACCAGGAGACCGAGGTGGCGCTGGCCGCCCCGAAGCGCGAGACCGTGCGCCTGGACGACGACCGCGTGCTGCTGGCCAACGGCAAGTCCGAAGCGCGGCCGCCGGGCGTGCAGGACGTGGCCAGCCAGTTCGTGCAGATGACCTGGCTGTTCCTGACCAAGCCCGAGCTGCAGCAGCCCGGCGCCTCGGTGGAGCTGCCGCTGGCGCTGCCGCGCCGCCTGGGCCGCTGGACCTACCGCGTGCAGGAGCGTGGCCCGATCGAGCTGCCTTTCGGCCCCATCGACGCGGTGCATGTGGTGCCGCAGCGCGACAACGCCAAGCCGGGCGAGCTGGTGGTGGAGCTGTGGGTGGCGCCGGGCCTGTTGTACCTGCCGGTGCGCATCGTCATCCGCCAGGATGCCGACAACTACCTGGACCTGCGCCTGAAGACCGCGCCGCGCATCGCCGTGCTGACCGCGCCAGACTCCTGAACGCCTCTATCATCGAGCCATCCCCCCCGACGAACCCGCCGCCCCATGCGCTGGGGCGGCCCGCAGGAGACTTCCATGGCCTACGAATGCATCCTCACCGAGGTGCGCGGCGACGGCGCGCTCAAGACCGGCGTCATCACCCTCAACCGTCCCAAGCAGCTCAATGCGCTGAATGACCAGCTGATGGACGAACTGGGCGCCGCGCTGCTGGGCTTTGACGCCGATGAGGGCATCGGTTGCATCGTTCTCACCGGCAATGAGAAGGCCTTTGCTGCCGGCGCCGACATCTCGCTGATGGCCGGTTACAGCCACATGGATGCCTTCAAGAAGGGCCATATCTCGCGCAACTGGGAAACCATCCGCCAGGTCCGCAAGCCGGTGATCGCCGCGGTGGGTGGTTTTGCGCTGGGCGGTGGCTGCGAGCTGGCGATGATGTGCGATGTGATCGTTGCCGCCGACAGCGCCAAGTTCGGCCAGCCCGAGATCAAGCTGGGCATCGTGCCTGGTGCCGGCGGCACACAGCGCCTGCCGCGCGCCATCGGCAAGGCCAAGGCCATGGAGATGCTCCTGACCGGCCGCATGATGGGCGCCGACGAGGCCGAGCGCAGCGGTCTGGTCTCGCGCGTGGTGCCTGCCGCCAGCCTGCTGGACGAGGCCCTGGTCACCGCCGGCCAGATCAACGCGATGGGCCAGCCCAGCGTCATGATGATCAAGGAGCTGGTCAACGAGGCTTTCGAGAGCGGCCTGTCCACCGGCGTGCGCTACGAGCGTCGCCTGTTCCACGCGCTGTTCGGCACCGAGGACCAGCGCGAGGGCATGGGCGCCTTCCTGGAAAAGCGCCCCGCGCAGTTCACCCACCGCTGAGCCGACGGGCCAGCCCTCCCGCTGCGGGAGACGGCGCGGCCCGAGGCCTCAGTCCACCACCTTCACATCCTTCCAGAAGGCGATGCGCCCCCGGATCTCGGCCGCCGCCTCCTTGGGTTCAGGGTAGGTCCACGCCGCATCGCTCAGCGCGTCGCCATCGACAAAGACCGTCATGTAGCGCGCCTCGCCCTTCCAGCTGCACATCGTGCGGGTGTTGCTGGACAGCAGGTACTGCGGGTTCACGGCTGCGGCGGGAAAGTAGTGGTTGCCTTCGACCAGCACGGTGTCGTCGCTCTCGGCGATGACGGTGTTCTTCCAGATGGCGCGCATGGGTGTCTCCTGAGGGTGGAATCGCGTCAGCCCGGCAGCGAGTGGGCGGCGGTGCCTTGGGGCAGGGCCTTGACCAGCTCGCCGATCAGCCGGCTGGCCTGGCGCATCAGCGGTGTCGGGCGCTTGTGGGCCGAACTGGCCAGGCACAGCACGCTGATCAGCGGTGGTTCGGTGATGGGCCGCACCGCCAGTTCATCGCCCCGGCCTGACGCCGCCACGGCGCTGGCGGTGAGCACCGCATGGCCATGGCCGGCGGCCACCAGGTCGACGATGGCGGCGATGCTGGACACCTCCCAGCGCACCTGCAGTGACAGCCCGGCCAACGTGGCCTGACCTTCCAGTTGGCGGCGGATCACGTGCTGGCGCTCGGGCAGCACCAGCGGCAGCGGTGCCAGATCCCTGAACGGCAGCGGACCGCGCACGCCTTCGCGGGCGCGTTGCACCAGGCACAGGCGCTCCTCCAGCAGCGGGCGGAACTCGAGGCCCGGCTGGGTCTCGGGGTTGTGCACCAGACCCAGATCGACCCGGCCGGTGCTGATCCATTCGGCCACGTGGCTGGACAGGCCTTCCACCAGTGCCAGCCGGGCCTTGGGCAACTGGCGCTCGAACGCTTCTATCAAGGGCAGAGTGAGCTGACGGCCGATGCTGGGCGGCACACCGATCGTCACATGGCCCACCGGCTCGTCGCGGCTGGCGCCCATGTCGGCGCGCGCCTGAGCCACCTGCTGCAGGATTTCGGTGGCGTGGCCGAACAGCCGCCGCCCTGCATCGGTCAGCACCACGCCGCGCCCGTTGCGCAGCAGCAAGGTCTCGCGCAGATCGATCTCCAGCGCCCGCACCTGGCGGCTCAGCGCCGGCTGCGCCACGTCCAGCACCACCGCTGCCTTGCTGAAACTGCCCAGCTCGGCCACGCTGACGAAGTACTCCAGCTGCTTGAGGTTCATGGGCCGATTATCGACAGCTGGTGGACGCGCGACGCCCGGAACGGCCTGCGGCTGCTCCGGGCAGCTGGCTGCCACTCAGCAATTCAGCATCTGCTTAATCGAGGAGTCAAAACAACTGACTTCCACTTAGTTCTTGGTCTTTCTAGCATGCGCTCCATCGCATCCCAGACGGAGACACACCATGGACCAATCGAACCGCTACGCCGACCTCAGCCTTCGTGAAGAAGACCTGATCCAGGGTGGCCGCCACATCCTGGTGGCCTACAAGATGAAACCCAAGGCAGGCTATGGCTATCTGGAAGCGGCCGCTCACTTTGCTGCCGAGTCCTCCACCGGCACCAATGTCGAGGTCAGCACCACCGACGAGTTCACCAAGGGCGTGGACGCGCTGGTGTACTACATCGACGAGGCCAGCGAGGACATGCGCATCGCCTACCCACTGGATCTGTTCGACCGCAACATCACCGATGGCCGGATGATGATGGTCAGCTTCCTGACCCTGGCGATCGGCAACAACCAGGGCATGGGCGACATCCAGCACGCCAAGATGATCGACTTCTGGGTGCCCCCGCGCGCCATCCAGCTGTTCGACGGCCCGAGCAAGGACATCTCGGACCTGTGGCGCATCCTGGGTCGGCCGGTGACCAACGGCGGCTACATCGCCGGCACCATCATCAAGCCCAAGCTGGGCCTGCGCCCCGAGCCCTTCGCCAAGGCGGCCTACGAGTTCTGGCTGGGCGGCGACTTCATCAAGAACGACGAGCCGCAGGGCAACCAGGTCTTCGCGCCGATGAAGAAGACCATCCCGCTGGTGGTGGACGCCATGCGCCGCGCGATGGATGAGACCGGCGAGGCCAAGCTGTTCTCGGCCAACATCACCGCCGACGACCACTACGAGATGCTGGCCCGCGGTGAGTACATCCTGGAGGCCTTCGGCCCGGATGCCGACAAGGTGGCCTTCCTGGTGGACGGCTACGTCGGCGGCCCGGGCATGATCACCACCGCCCGCCGCAACTTCCCTGGCCAGTACCTGCACTACCACCGCGCCGGCCACGGCGCAGTCACCAGCCCCAGCGCCAAGCGCGGCTACACCGCCTACGTGCTGGCCAAGATGAGCCGCCTGCAGGGTGCCAGCGGCATCCACGTGGGCACCATGGGCTACGGCAAGATGGAAGGCGAGAAGGACGACCGCGCCATCGCCTACATCATCGAGCGCGACAGCTACACCGGCCCGGTCTACCACCAGGAGTGGTACGGCATGAAGCCCACCACGCCGATCATCTCGGGCGGCATGAACGCGCTGCGCCTGCCGGGCTTCTTCGAGAACCTGGGCCACGGCAACGTCATCAACACCGCCGGCGGCGGCAGCTACGGCCACATCGACAGCCCCGCGGCCGGCGCGCGCAGCCTGCGCCAGGCCTACGACTGCTGGAAGGCCAAGGCCGACCCGATCGAGTGGGCCAAGGAGCACAAGGAGTTTGCCCGCGCCTTCGAGAGCTTCCCGAAGGATGCCGACGCCCTGTACCCCGGCTGGCGCGAGAAGCTGGCCGGCGTGCACCGCTGATCCGGAGCCCGGCCATGGACCCGCTGCGCGACTGGCGCATCACCGACGAGCCGCGCTACCAGCCGCAAGGCGACGAGGTGGCGCTGTTCGAGGCCGCCTGGGCCGCCCGGCTGCCGGTGATGCTCAAGGGCCCCACCGGCTGCGGCAAGAGCCGCTTCGTCGAGCACATGGCCTGGAAGCTGGGCCGACCGCTGGTCACCGTGGCCTGCAACGAGGACATGACCGCCGCCGACCTGGTGGGCCGCTTCCTGCTGGAGCCGGACGGCACCCGCTGGCAGGACGGCCCGCTGACGCTGGCCGCGCGCCATGGCGGCATCTGCTACCTGGACGAGGTGGTCGAGGCGCGGCAGGACACCGTGGTCGTCATCCACGCGCTGACCGATCACCGCCGTCAGTTGCCGCTGGACAAGAAGGGCGAGCTGCTGCGCGCCCATCCCGACTTCCAGCTGGTCATCTCCTACAACCCCGGCTACCAGAGCCTGGTCAAGGACCTGAAGCCCAGCACCCGGCAACGTTTTTGCGCTTTCGATTTCGACTATCCCGCCGCGGCCCAGGAAGCCGCGGTGCTGGTGGCCGAGACCGGCGTGGCCGCACCCCTGGCCGCGCAACTCATCGAGGTGGCCCATGCCGCGCGCCGGCTCAAGGGCCACGGCCTGGCCGAGGGCATCTCCACCCGGCTGCTGGTCAACGCCGGCCAGCTGATCCAGCGCGGCGTGGCGCCCGCTGCCGCCGCCCGCATGGCCATGGTGCGACCGATCACCGACGACGCCGACATCCGCGAGTCGCTGGAGCACGCGATAGACGCCTTGCTGGCCTGAAGGCCATGCTCGCCCCTCAGACCACTCCCCGCCATCCGCACTGGCGCGAACGCCTGGGCCGCGTCTTCCCTGAGGTCGACGCCGTGGTCGACGACGCGCTGGACCGCGGCCTGCCGCTGCTCAGCGACACCGGCGCTGGCGAGTGGATGGACCTGTGCGCCTGGCTGGCCCGTCTGGGCCGCGGCCC
>JAFLDI010000246.1 GCA_017302485.1 Burkholderiales bacterium
GCTGGCCGCCGCCGGGGCGGCGGTGCAGCGCTTCGACGCCCGCTTCAACGAGGTGGCTGCGCTTCGCCAGCGCTGCCGCCGCCTGCTGGGCCGCCACACCGCCCAGGACAATGTCAAGTTCGACGGCCTGAGCCGCGTCTCGCACGTCACCGACGCCACCGACTGGCGGGTCGAGTACCCCTTCGTCGTGCTGACCCCCGACACCGAGGCCGAGATGGCCCATCTGGTGGCGGCCTGCGTCGAGCTGGGCCTGACCATCGTGCCGCGCGGCGGCGGCACCGGCTACACCGGCGGCGCCGTGCCGCTGACCTGGAAGAGCGCGGTCATCAACACCGAGAAGCTCGAGCAGATGACCGAGGTTGAGCTGGTCGAGCTGCCTGGCCTGGCGCAGAAGGTGCCCACCATCTGGACCGGCGCCGGCGTGGTCACGCAGCGCGTGGCCGATGCGGCCGAGCGCGCCGGCTATGTCTTCGCGGTCGATCCCACCTCGGCCGAGGCCTCGTGCATCGGCGGCAACATCGCGATGAATGCCGGCGGCAAGAAGGCCGTGCTGTGGGGCACCGCGCTGGACAACCTGGCCAGCTGGCGCATGGTCACGCCCGAGGCCAAGTGGCTCGAGGTCACCCGCGTCGGCCACAACCTGGGCAAGATCCACGATGTCGAGCTGGCCCGCTTCGAGCTGAAGTACTTCGACGCCAGCGGCAAGGTGCTGGAGCGTACCGAGACCCTGGACATTCCCGGCCGCGTGTTCCGCAAGGAGGGCCTGGGCAAGGACGTCACCGACAAGTTCCTCGCCGGCCTGCCCGGCGTGCAGAAGGAAGGCTGCGACGGCCTGATCACCAGCGCGCGCTGGGTGGTGCACCGCATGCCGGCGCACACCCGCACGGTGTGCCTGGAGTTCTTCGGCAACCCGAAGGACTGCGTGCCATCGATCGTCGAGATCAAGGACTTCATGTTCGAGGAGATGAAGCGCCCAGGAGGCGCCATCCTCGCGGGCCTGGAGCATCTGGACGACCGCTACCTGAAGGCGGTGGGCTACACCACCAAGAGCAAGCGCGGCGGGCTGCCCAAGATGGTGCTGGTGGGCGACATCGTCGGCGACGACGAGGACGCGGTGGCGCGCGCCACCTCCGAGGTGGTACGCCTGGCCAACGGCCGCTCGGGCGAGGGCTTCGTGGCCGTGAGTGCCGAGTCGCGCAAGAAGTTCTGGCTCGACCGCAAGCGCACCGCGGCCATCAGCCGCCACACCAACGCCTTCAAGGTCAACGAGGACGTGGTGATCCCGCTCGAGCGCATGGGCGAGTACACGCTGGGCATCGAGCGCATCAACATCGAGCTGTCGCTGCGCAACAAGGTGGCGCTGGCCGACCGGCTGGAGGCCTTTTTCACCGGCGGCGCGCTGCCGCTGGGCAAGACCGAGGACGCCTCCGAGCTGCCCGCCGCCGACCTGCTCGAGGACCGCACCCAGCAGGCCCTGACGCTGGTGCGCGACGTGCGGGCCCGCTGGCAGCACTGGATGACCCGGCTGGACCAGGTGGATTCCAACGAAACCCGCAGCTGGTTCGACCAGCTGCAGGACGGCAGCCTGCGCGCCTCCTGGAAGCGCGAGCTGCTGCGCCCGCTGCAGACGCTGTTCTCGGGCGCCGTGTTCGCGCCGGTGATCGAAGAGTGCCGCCGCATCCACCAGCAGGTGCTGCGCGGTCGCGTGTGGGTGGCGCTGCACATGCATGCCGGCGACGGCAATGTGCACACCAACATCCCGGTCAACTCCGACAACTACGAGATGCTGCAGACCGCCCACGAGGCGGTGGGCCGCATCATGGTGCTGGCGCGCAGCCTGGGCGGCGTGATCAGCGGCGAGCACGGCATCGGCATCACCAAGCTTGAGTTCCTGTCCGACGCCGAGATCGCCAGCTTTGCCGACTACAAGGCCCAGGTCGACCCGGAAGGCCGCTTCAACAAGGGCAAGCTGCTGCGTGGCGAGGCCCGCACCCGCCTGGGCGACGATGTCCATGCCGCCGATCTGACCCATGCCTACACGCCCAGCTTCGGGCTGATGGGCCATGAGTCGCTGATCATGCAGCAGAGCGACATTGGCGACATTGCCAACTCGGTCAAGGACTGCCTGCGCTGCGGCAAGTGCAAGCCGGTGTGCGCCACCCACGTGCCGCGCGCCAACCTGCTGTACAGCCCGCGCAACAAGATCCTCGCCACCTCGCTGCTGGTCGAGGCCTTCCTGTACGAGGAGCAGACGCGGCGCGGTGTGTCGATCGCCCACTGGGGCGAGTTCGAGGACGTGGCCGACCATTGCACGGTCTGCCACAAGTGCCTCAGCCCCTGCCCGGTGAAGATCGACTTCGGCGATGTCTCGATGGCCATGCGCAACCTGCTGCGCAAGATGGGCCACAAGACCTGGCGGCCCGGCAATGCCGCCGCCATGCTGATGCTCAACGCCACCAGCCCCGAGACCATCAAGCTCGCGCGCAGCGCGATGGTGGGCGTGGGCATGAAGGTGCAGCGGCTGGCGCACGATGTGCTGAAGCTGGCCGCGCGCAAGCAGACCGCCGCCCCGCCGGCCACGGTGGGTGCGGCGCCGCTGAAGGAGCAGGTCATCCACTTCATCAACAAGAAGATGCCCGGCGGCCTGCCCAAGAAGACCGCCCGCGCGCTGCTGGATGTCGAGGACAAGAACTACGTGCCGATCATCCGCGACCCGCAGCTCACCACTGCGGACAGCGAGGCCGTCTTCTACTTCCCCGGCTGTGGCTCCGAGCGCCTGTTCAGCCAGGTGGGCCTGGCTACCCAGGCCATGCTGTGGCAGGCTGGCGTGCAGACCGTGCTGCCGCCGGGCTACCTGTGCTGCGGCTACCCGCAGCGCGGCTCGGGCCAGTTCGACGTGGCCGAGAAGATGATCACCGACAACCGGGTGCTGTTCCACCGCGTGGCCAACACGCTGAACTACCTGGACATCAAGACCGTGGTGGTCTCCTGCGGCACCTGCTTTGATCAGCTGCAGGGCTACAAATTCGAGGAGATCTTCCCTGGCTGCCGCATCGTCGACATCCACGAGTTCCTGCTGGAGAAGGGCATCACGCTTGAGGGCTCCAAGGGGGGCTTCCTGTACCACGAGCCCTGCCACAGCCCGATGAAGCAGCAGGACTCGCTGAAGACCGTGCGCGCGCTGGTCGGGCCGGCGGTGGTCAAGAGCGAGCGCTGCTGCGGCGAGTCGGGCACGCTGGGCGTCAGCCGGCCGGACATCGCCACCCAGGTCCGCTTCCGCAAGGAAGAGGAGATCCGCAAGGCCGAGGCTGCGCTGCGAGCCACCGGCACGGTGGGCGCCCAGGACAACCTGAAGATTCTCACCAGCTGTCCCAGTTGCCTGCAAGGCCTGTCGCGCTACGGCGAGGATCTGGCCAATGGCCTGCTCGAGGCCGACTACGTGGTGGTCGAGATGGCCCGGCAACTGCTGGGGCCGACCTGGCTGGAAGACTATGTCGCCCGTGCCAACGACGGCGGAATCGAGCGGGTGCTGGTGTGATGGGCTGCGAGCTCTGCAGCCGTCTGGAGACACCGGCCTGCATGGCGGTGGCGGCCACGCCGCGTCTGCGCGTCGTGCGGGTGCTGGATGCGCCGGACTTTCCGGCCTTCTACCGCGTCATCTGGAACGCCCATGTGGCCGAGTTCAGCGACCTCAACGATGTCGACCGTGCGCACGCCATGGACACCGTGGTGACGGTCGAGCGCGCACTGCGCGAGCGGCTCTCTCCCACCAAGATCAACCTCGCGGCCCTGGGCAACATGGTGCCGCACCTGCACTGGCATGTGATCGCGCGCTTCGAGCGCGACAGCCATTTCCCGCAGCCGATCTGGGGCACACGGCAACGCGACAGCGATGCCGACGCGCTGGCCCGCATCGGCCTGGCCCTGCCCATGGTGGACGAGCGCATCGCCGCCGCCCTGGCCACCTCTTGAAGGAGACCCGCCGATGTCCGCCACCCCGCTGCCCACCGCCCTGACGCTGCACCAGGCCTCGCGCGTGCTGGAGATCGCCTTCGCCGACGGTGCGCAGTTCCGCATTCCCTTCGAGCTGATGAGGGTCTACTCGCCCTCGGCCGAGGTCATGGGCCACGGACCTGGCCAGGAGACGCTGCAGACCGGCAAGCGCCAGGTCGGCATCCTCGCCATCGAGCCGGTGGGCCACTATGCGGTGCAGCCCAGCTTCGACGATGGCCACGACAGCGGCATCTTCACCTGGGAGTACCTGTACCGCCTGGGTGCCGAGCAGGCCGATCTGTGGGCCCGCTACGAGCAGCGCCTGCAGGAAGCCGGCGTCGACCGCGACGCGCCGATGCCGCCCAAGGCCGGCAGCGCCTGCGCATCGCACTGAACAAGGAGCCCTCCATGTCGCAGACCCATTTCGGATTCGAAACCGTCGACGAGACCGTCAAGGCCCGCAAGGTCAAGGGCGTCTTCGACTCGGTGGCGGCCAAGTACGACATCATGAACGACCTGATGTCGATGGGCCTGCACCGCGCCTGGAAGGCCTACACCGTGGCGGTGGCCAACCTGAAGGACGGCGACCGCGTACTCGACATCGCCGGCGGCACGGGCGACCTGTCGCGCGCCTTCGCCCGCAAGGTGGGCGAGCGGGGGATGGTGGTGCACACCGACATCAACGAGGCCATGCTGCGCACTGGCCGCGACCGCCTGCTCGATGAAGGCCTGGCGCTGCCCACCAACCTGTGCGATGCCGAGCAGTTGCCTTACCCCACCGGCAGCTTCGACCTGGTCAGCGTGGCCTTCGGCCTGCGCAACATGACCCACAAGGACCTCGCGCTGGCCGAGATGTGCCGCGTGCTGCGCCCAGGTGGCCGGCTGCTGGTGCTGGAGTTCTCGAAGGTGGCGGCGCCGCTGCAGAAACCCTACGACTGGTACTCGTTCAGCGTCCTGCCGCGCATTGGCAGCCTGGTGGCCGGTGACGCCGACAGCTACCGCTACCTGGCCGAATCGATCCGCATGCACCCCGACCAGGCCACGCTGAAGGCGATGATGAAGACCGCCGGCTTCGGCCATGTGGACGTGCACAACATGACTGGTGGCGTGGTCGCGCTGCACGTCGGCATCAAATGCTAGCCTGCCTGCCCCGCCTGGGCGTGCAGGCTGTGCTGCGCTCGGTCAGAAGGCGTAGCTGACGCCGATGCTCAGCTGCGGGATCGCCTTGACGCTCTCCACCTTGTCGCGCAGCTGCGCGGTTTCCTTGGCCACGTCGGCCTGGGCCTGGGGCAGGGCCAGGGCGCCGCGCGGGGTCACCTTGACGCTGGCGGTGCCAAACATGGCGCCGAAGTCGGCATTGAGGCGCCAGCCCGACTCGCCCATGCGGTGGCCCCAGCCGATGCCCAGGTACGGCGTGGTGCTGGGAAACCGCATCGCCACCGCCAGGCCGTCACCGGCGACCAGCGTGTAGCTGCCATCACCGACCTTGACGGTGCGACCCGCCCCTGAGGCATCGAGATCCGGCTTGTAGTCGTTGCTGG
>JAFLDI010000247.1 GCA_017302485.1 Burkholderiales bacterium
GTGCGCCGGCCGAACGCCCGGCCGCCGAACGCCCGCAGCGTCAGCGTGACCCGGAAGGCCGCGGCAACGGCAATGGCAACGGCCGCGGCCGCGACGAGATGCGCTGATCCAGGCGCCGCGTCAGCGCGGCAACAAGGGCTTGAGCACAGGCCACACGTTGTCCAGCATCCGCGGGTGCGCCTTGGCCAAGGGATGGATGCGGTCGGTCTGGAACCAGGCCTCGGCATCGGCCCGGTCGGCCACGCCGGCCAGCAGGAAGGGCACCAGCGCCGCGCGGCGCTCGCGCGCCACCTCCTGGAATGCCCGGGCGAAGTCCTCGGTGTAGGCGCGGCCGTAGTTGGGCGGCACCTGCATGCCCACCAGCAGCACCTTGGCACCGGCCTGCTGCGCAGCGCCGGCCATGGCCATCAGGTTGTCTCGCGTGGTGGCGATGGGCAGGCCGCGCAGCGCGTCATTGCCCCCCAGTTCGATCACCACCAGCGCCGGCTTGTGCCGCGTCAGCAGGGCCGGCAACCGGCTGCGGCCACCCGCGGTGGTGTCGCCGCTGATGCTGGCGTTGACCACCTGCAGCGGCGGCTTGTTGGCCGCCAGTCGCTCGGCCAGCAGCGCCACCCAGCCGCTGCCGCGGGCGATGCCGTACTCGGCCGACAGGCTGTCGCCCACGACCAGCAAGACCGGCGCCGCCGTGGGGGCGGCCGTGGCCGCGCTACAGTCGGCGCCGATGCAGGCGATCAGGCCTGCCAGCAGCCCGGCGCGGCGCGCCCTTGAAACCAAGCTCATGTCCGAACCCATCATCGCTGTGGAGCATGTCAGCAAGCGCGTCACCGACGCCACTGGCACGCTGACGATTCTCCACGACATCGACTTCGCCCTGCAGCCGCGCGAGTCGGCGGCCATCGTCGGCGCGTCGGGCTCGGGCAAGAGCACGCTGCTGGCCCTGATGGCGGGCCTGGACGTGCCCAGCGAGGGCACGGTGCGCCTGGCCGGCACCGACTTGTTCGCGCTGGACGAGGATGCCCGCGCCGAGGTGCGGGCACGCTCGCTGGGCTTCGTGTTCCAGAGCTTTCAGCTGCTGGCCAACCGCACGGCGCTGGAGAACGTCATGCTGCCGCTGGAACTGGCCGCTGCGCCGCGGGCCCGCGAACAGGCCGCCGAGATGCTGGACCGCGTGGGCCTGTCGCAGCGGCTCAAGCACTACCCAAAGGTGCTGTCGGGCGGCGAGCAGCAGCGCGTGGCGCTGGCCCGGGCCTTCGTCGTGCGGCCGAAGCTGCTGCTGGCCGACGAGCCCACCGGCAGCCTGGACTTCGCCACCGGCGAGTCAGTGATGAACCTCATGCTTGAGCTCAACCGTGAGGCGGGCACGACCCTGGTGCTGGTCACCCATGACCGCGCGCTGGCGGCACGCTGCGAGCGCCAGCTGCACATCGAGGCTGGACGCCTGCTGCCAGCCTGATCAGCCGGCGGCCAGGCCCTCGGCACAGGCCACGGCGCTGGCCCAGGCCCACTGGAAGTTGTAGCCGCCCAGCCAGCCGGTCACGTCCACCACCTCGCCGATGAAATGCAGGCCGGGGTGCAGGCGGCTCTCCATCGTCTGCGAGCTGAGGTCGCGCGTGTCCACGCCACCGGCCATCACCTCGGCCTTGGCCCAGCCTTCGGTGCCGCTGGGGGTGAGGGTCCAGTGCTGCAGGCTGTCGGCCAGGCGACGCAGCGTGGCGTCGGGCAGCTGCGGCATCGGCGTGTCGGCCGGGATCCCCTGCAGCGCCAGCCAGGTGTCGGCCAGGCGCTGGGTCAGCAGGGCGCCCAGCTCGTTGCCCAGCTGGCGGCGCGAGCCGCGCTTGAGCTGCTGCAGCGTGTCGAACAGGTCGGTGCCCGGCAGCAGGTCGATGTGGATCGCCTGGCCGGCGCGCCAGAAGCTGGAGATCTGCAGCACCGCCGGGCCACTGAGGCCGCGGTGGGTGAACAGCAGGTCCTCGAGAAAGCTCACTTCGTTGGCGCGCTTGCCCTTGCCCGGCACGGCGGTGGAGATGGCCACCGGCCGCGCGATGCCGGCCAGCGGCACGAAGGGGGCCCACGCGGCAGCGTCAAAGGTCAAGGGCACCAGCGCCTCGCGCGGCGGCACCAGGCGGTGACCCAGGCGTTCGGCCAGACGAAGGCCCCAGTCGCTGGCGCCGATCTTGGGCACCGGCAGGCCGCCGGTGGCCACCACCACATGGCGCGCGCGCACCTCGCCGCGATCGGTGTGGGCGTGCCAGCCGCCATCGACCGGTGCGACATCCCGCACCGCGCACGGCTGCCAGCGCTCGACGCTGCCGGCCTCGCACTCGCGCAGCAGCAGCTCGATGATGTCCTGCGCCGAGTGGTCGCAGAACAGCTGTCCCTTGTGCTTCTCGTGAAAGGCGATCCCGTGGCGCTGCACCAGCGCGATGAACTCGGCCGCCGGGTAGCGTGCCAATGCCGAGCGGCAGAAGTGCGGGTTGTCGGACAGGTAGTTCGCCGGCCCGGCCTCGCGGTTGGTGAAGTTGCAGCGCCCGCCGCCCGAGATCCGGATCTTCTCGGCCAGCTTGGGCGCGTGGTCGACCAGCAGCACCTTCAGGCCGCGCTGACCCGCCTGGGCGGCGCAGAAGAGGCCCGCGGCGCCCGCCCCCACGACCAAGGCGTCGACCGCGAGGCTCAAGCCGTCAGGCCCTTCCAGAGCATGTAGCCCGCCAGCAGGTACAGCAGCAGCGCGAAGACCTTCTTCAGCTGCGCCACGTTCATCGCATGCGCGGTGCGCGCGCCCAGCGGGGCCATGCTGACGCTGGCGGTGGCAATCACCAGCAGCGCCGGCAGGTACAGGTAGCCCAGCGCGCCTGGCAGTTCGGCGGGCAGGTTCCAGCCGCCCACCACATAGCCCACGGTGTTGGCCAGCGCGATCGGAAAGCCCAGCGCCGCGCTGGTGGCCACCGCGTGGTGGATGGGCACGTTGCACCAGGTCATGAAGGGCACGCTGACGAAGCCGCCGCCGGCGCCGACCAGGCCCGACAGGAAGCCGATGCCGGTGCCGGCCGCCGCCTGTCCACCCAGGCCCGGCATCTGCCGGCTGGGGGCCGGCTGGCGGTTGCGCAGCATCTGCGTGGCCGAGAAGCCGACGAAGAGGGCGAAGAACAGCGCAAGCGCCTGGCCCTTGATCAGCGCAAAGGCACCCGCACCGGCCAGCAGGCCACCGGCCACGATGCCTGGCGCCATGCCGCGCACCAGGTCCCAGCGCACGGCTCCCTTCTTGTGATGGGCGCGCACGCTGGAGATCGAGGTGAACATGATGGTGGCCATCGAGGTCGCGATGGCCATCTTCACCGCCGCGCCGGCCGGCACGCCCCGCTGTCCCAGGATGATGGTCAGGAAGGGCACCATCAGCATGCCGCCGCCGATGCCCAGCAGGCCGGCCAGGAAGCCGGCCACCAGGCCCAGCGCCAGCAGTTCGGCGATCAGGGTGAGCGACAGATCCATCAGCAGTCCAGCAGTGTGGTCACCATCGCCCATTCGGCGGCGGTGACCGGGGTGATCGACAGGCGGCTGCCCTTGCGCAGCAGTTCCATCGAGGCCAGGCGCGGCTCGGCGCGCAACTCGGCCAGCGTCAACAGCCGCGTCCTGCGCACGAAACGCACGTCGACGTTCACCCAGCGCGGTTCATCGTGCGTGGCCTTGGCGTCGAAGTAGGGGCTGGCCGGGTCGAACTGGGTGGCGTCGGGGTAGGGCGCGCTGGCCACCTCGGCCAGGCCGGCGATGCCCGGCTCGGCGCAGGAAGAGTGGTAGTAGAGCACGCCGTCGCCCACGCGCATGGCATCGCGCATGAAGTTGCGCGCCTGGTAGTTGCGCACGCCGGTCCAGGGCACGCACTGGCCGGGGCGACGCGCGAGGTCGTCGATCGAGCACTCGTCGGGCTCGATCTTCATCAGCCAGTAGGACGGCATGGGCGGGTGGGGCAGGAAAAGGTGTCCACCACCAACCGTGGGCCGCATTCCTGAACCCAGGGGATTCAGGTGGGCGAGGTCAGCACGGCGTCGGGTTCATCTGACGCGAGACGATCACACCTGCCGGGCGATGTTCCAAGCCCTGGCTCGCGAGAGCATCGGTTCAAGGAAATATAAAACCCACGCGGAGGTGGCGGACGACTTGATTCTAGGCCTTGGTCGGCTGCCGCGCGGTCAAGAAGCCCGTGAATTTCAGAGCAATTGTCCGTCCTGGCCGAGGGATCCATCGATGCGCTCGATCAGGCGCTGCACCACAGTCTCGTCGAGCGATGCGCCTTGGGACTCGTCGCCCGGTGCGGCGGCGGGCGCCGGTCGGGCGGCGGGCTTCTCGGCCAGCCGGTAAGCCAGGTTCAGGGCGGCCAGCACCGCCATGCGCTCGCGGGCCTTGACACGGCCGGCGTCGCGGATCGCGCTCATCTCCTGGTCGACGGTGGCCACCGCCTGGTGCAGCAAGGCCTCGCCGCCTTCCGGGCAGCCCAGCAGGTAGCTCTGGCCGAGGATGGTGACTTCGATCTGCTTCATTCGCCGCCCTCGGAGGTGGGAGCCGGGTCGACGGGCAGGCGTTCCAGCAGGGCGTCGATGCGGGCGCGCGCCGCGGCCAGTCGAGACTTCAGGCTGTCACGCTCGTGGGTCGTGGCCTTGAGCTGCTGCTCAAGCAGCTCGTTGGTGCGTTGCAGCTCCTCGTGGCGCAGCACGAGTCGCTCGATGCGTTCGGCGAGATCCGGCAGGCGGGACATGGGCCGTTGAACCTTGTCTGAATCGGCGTGACTGATCATTGTAGAGGGGGCGATGCCGCTGGCGGCGCTGGTGGCGGGCGCAGCCGCTTGATCTCCCGTGCCAGGTCGATCACTGCCATCGCGTAGTAGCTTGACCAGTTGTAGCGCGTGACCACCCAGAAATTGCGCGTGCCGGCCACGTAGCTGGGTGCGCTGTCGCCGTTCTGCAACTCGACCAGCGCCAACGGCCCAGCATGGACCCTGCCTGCCTCGTCGAGGACGGCGCCCAGCTCGGTCATGCGCTGCGCACTGAAGCTGGGCTGGATGTCCGGCGCCAGCAGCGTGGCGCGGGCCTTGGTGTCGGTGGGCGCCTGCACACCATAGTGGGTGGGCAGGCCACGTTCCCAGCCGAAATCGGCAAAGTAGCGGGCGACGCTGCCCACCACGTCGGCCGGGTTGTGCTCCAGATCGATGCGGCCGTCGCCGTCGAAGTCGATCGCATAGCGACGGATGCTGCTGGGCATGAACTGCGGCAGGCCGATCGCGCCGGCGTAGCTGCCCTTGACGCTGGTGGGGTCACGCTGCTCGGCGTGGCACCAGGCCAGGAAGGCGGCCAGCTCGTCACGGTAGAACCCACTGCGGTCGGAGCGGCCGCTGGGGAAGTCCAGGCTGAGCGTGGCCAGCGCATCGAGGATGCGGAAGTTGCCGCGGCTGCGGCCGTAGGAGGTCTCGACGCCGACGATGGCCACCACCATTT
>JAFLDI010000248.1 GCA_017302485.1 Burkholderiales bacterium
CTCAAGGGCAAGAAGGACTACCGCATGGAGGTCTACCCCACGCGGCGGACCTGCGGCTACCCCGACGCGGTCTACGCCAACACCCGCAAGAACGCCACCACCGCCAAGCTGGCCGCCAACGGCTACGACCTGGACAAGGCGATCAGCGGCGGCATTCCCTTCCCCATCCCGGCCAACGGTGCCGAGGCGATGTGGAACTACAAGCTGCGCTGGCTGGGCGAGGGCCGCATCGAGCGCTACTCCACCGTGTTCTCGCAGCCCGGCGACGGCAAGTTCGTGCCGCTGGTGCAGGACCAGTGGACCGCCACGCCCGGCGGCGACCTCTCGGGCAGGGCCATCCCCGATGGCGAGGGCGCCGAGTACAAGCTGCTCAACGAGGTGGTGGCCCCGGCCGCACGCACCGGCGAGCTGATCCTGGTGCACTATTTCCTGGCCAAGGACAACGACGCCTGGCTGTACTTTCCCGGTCAGCGCCGGGTGCGCCGCGCGCCCACCTTCAGCTACGACAACCCGGTGCCGGGCTACGAGAACCTGCTGGCGGTGGACCAGTACCCGATGTTCGGCGGCCGCCTGGACCGCTACGACTGGAAGCTGGTCGGCAAGCAGGAGCTGGTGGTGCCCTACAACACCTTCCGCTTCAATGACCAGGACAAGAAGCTGGCCGACATCTTCGGCCCCGAGTACCCCAGGCGCGACCTGATCCGCTACGAGGCGCACCGCGTCTGGAAGATCGAGGCCACCGTCAAGGCCGGCCAGCGCCACCAGTTCCCCAAGCGCACGATCTACCTGGACGAGGACAGCTGGATGATGGTCGCGGCCGACATCTACGACGCCCAGGGCAAGGTCTGGCGCGTGCAGGAGAGCTACCCCTACGTGGCCTGGGAGCTGCCGGCCTGCGTCTACCAGGGCTACACGGTCTATGACCTGAACGTGGGCCGCTACATGGCCGACAACATGCCCCAGGAAGGCAAGACCGACTGGCTGGCGGGCCGCGAGGGCCGCATCGACGCCAACAAGTTCAACCCCGACGAGCTGCGCCGCGCCGGCGCACGCTGAGCCCACCAGCGACCCGTTAGGAGAAGAAGACATGCAACCCACCCCACGTCACGCAGCGCGGCGCCAGACCGCGTTGGCCGCGGCCGCCGCCGCGGCCCTGCTGTCCGCCGCGCCGGCCCACGCCTGGCGCACCACCACCGACGGCGGCACCGAGATCGACTTCAACGCCACGCTGAGTTTCGGCCTGCAGTGGCGGCTGCAGAAGCCTGACCCGCTGGCCATTGGCAACGACAACGGCGGCAAGGTGCCCACCGGCGCTCCGCTGGGCTCGCAACTCAACGGTGCCGGCAACGACGGCGCCGCCAACCCGGACTTCAACGTTCTCAACGGTGACGACGGCAACCTCAACTACAAGCGCGGCCAACTGGTCTCCAGCGCCGTCAAGGGCACGCACGAGTTCGGCCTGAAGACCACCGACGGCTGGCGCGCGCTGGCCCGCGGGACCTGGGTCTACGACCCGGCGGCCGACAACACCCAGCGCACCGACCTGTCGTCACAGGCCCGCAACATCGCGGTGCACAACGCCACCCTGCTTGATGCCTGGGTGTCCAAGGACTTCAAGTGGCTCGATGACCGCACCGCCACCATTCGCCTGGGCAACCAGGTGATCAGCTGGGGCGAGGACATCTTCGTCATCGGTGGCATCAACGCGATCAATGCGATCGACCTGCGCAAGGCACACACGCCCGGCACCCAGGTCAAGGAGATCCTGCGCCCGGCGCCCATGATCAGCCTGAACACCGGCCTGACGCAGAACCTCAGCGCCGAGGCCTACTACCAGTTCGCCTGGAACGCCTTCCGCTTCGATCCGGTGGGCACCTTCTTCTCGGCCGCCGATGTGGCCGGGGCCGGTCAGCGTCCGGCCTACATTCCCAGCTCATCGCTCATCGGCTTCGGCCTGTGCACGCCGCCCACGCCCTGCGGCGACAACGGCACGGGCATCCAGCCCGGCATCAACGTCGTGCCCTTCGAGCGCGAGAAGCGCCCACCCACCGGCGGCCAGTACGGCCTGGCGATGCGCTTCAAGCCGGCCGGCATCGGCGCCGAGTTCGGGCTGTACTACGAGCGCTACCACGACAAGCTGCCCTTCACCACGCTGTTCACCGACCCGGCCTATGCTGCGCACAATGTGGCAGCGATCGGCTACTACAACGAGTTCGGCCGCGACAAGGACCTGTTCGGTGCCTCGTTCAACACCAAGGCCGGCCCGGTCGCGGTGGGCGGCGAGATCTCGTACCGGCCGCGCGACTCGGTGGCGATCGACGGCAGCGTGCCTTTCGCCGGCCCGTACAGCATCTTCGACCCGGCCCATGCCGACGCCAATGGCCGCATCACGGTGCGCGGCTACACCGAGGAAAAGAAGATCCAGGCCCACCTGACCGGCCTGTACTTCACCGAGGTCAACTCACCGATGGGTGCGCTGGTCAAGGCGCTGGGCGCCGCCGAGGGCACGGTGCTGGCCGAGGTGGCGATGACGCACTACCCCAGCCTGAAGATCGGCCAGGTGCCCTACCTGATCTTCCCGACCTACAAGAACCCGACCAAGACCTCGTTCGGCTATGCCGTCGAGTTCGACCTGAGCTATCCGCGGGTCTGGGGCAGCGACTGGAACCTGACCCAGGTGACGGTCTTCACGCACGACGTCAAGGGCATCTCGCCGAACACGCTGCCGTTTGTTGAGGGCCGCAAGTCGCTGTACCTGGGCGCGCTGTTCGACAACAGCGCGGTCTGGCGCGTGCAGCTGGGCTACACCGCCTTCTTCGGCGGCGGGCTGGGCAACATGCTGCGCGACCGCGACAACGTCTCGGCCAGCGTCTCCTACAACTTCTGACCCCGGCGCGCCGCCTGCTCGGGCGGCGCGTCCCTGACGGGTTTTCCCATGCTGCTCACCCAACTCGTGCAGGCGGCCGAGCGCCTGCTGTTCGGCCACCGCGTCAAGGTGCTGGCGGTCATGCTGACGACCACCGCGCTGATGGCGGTGTTCGCGGCACGTCTGCACATGACGGCTGGCTTTGGCAAGCAATTGCCGCTGGGCCATGAATACACAGACACCTTCGTCCAGTACAAGGACGTGCTGTTCGGCGCCAACCGCTTGATCATCGTGGTGCGCGCACGCCAGGGTGACATCTGGCAGCCCGCCACGCTCAAGCGCCTGAACGACGTCACCCAGGCGATGATGTACCTGCCCGGCGTCGACCGACGCTCGGTCAGCTCGCTGTGGACGCCCAACACCCGCGTGATGCAGGTGACCGAGGAGGGCTACGAGGCGCGCGACGTCATCGGCGGCGACGTCACCCCCGACAAGCTCGACGCCACCGTCATCGCCCGCATCCGCGACAACGTGGTGCAGGGCGGCTACGTCGGCTCGCTGGTGGCCGCTGACTTCAGCGGCGCGATGGTCACTGCCGACCTGCTGGATGCCGACCCGCAGACCCGCGAGCCGCTGGACTACATCGCGCTGGGCCCGAAGATCGAGCAGGAGATCCGCGGCAAATTCGAGGACGCGCAGGTCGAGGTGCAGATCATCGGCTTTGCCAAGCAGATCAGCGACATCGCCGAGGGCGCCAAGGGCGTGCTGGTGTTCTTCGCGCTGGCCTTTGTGCTGACCGCTGCCGCCGTCTACTGGTACTGCCGCAGCGTGGCCTTCACCGCCACCGCCTTGTTCTGCTCGCTGGTGTCGCTGGTGTGGCAGTTCGCCTCGCTGCAGATCCTGGGCTACGGGCTGGATCCGCTGGCGGTGCTGGTGCCCTTCCTGGTCTTTGCCATCGGCGTGTCACACGGGGTGCAGCAGATCAACTTCATCACCCGCGAGATCGGCCAGGGCAAGAGCGTGTATGACGCCTCGCGCGCCAGCTTCGCCGGTCTGCTGGTGCCGGGCACGATGGCGCTGATCACGGCGTTTGTCGGCTTCGCCACGCTGCTGGTGATCCCGATCCCGATGATCCGCGAGCTGGCGATCACCGCCTCGCTGGGTGTGGCCTACAAGATCGTCACCAACCTGGTGATGTTGCCGATCGTCGCCTCCTACGTGAAGCTCGACAGCGGCTGGGGCGAACGCATGCAGGCGATGCGCGTGCGGCGCGAGACCGAGATCGGGCTGATCTCGCGAGTGGCCGAGCCGCGCAATGCCCGCTGGACCGTGCTGCTGGGCGTGCTGCTGTTCGGCCTGGCGGTGTGGGGCTCGCGGGATCGCCATGTGGGCTATGTGCAGCCCGGCGCACCCGAGCTGCGCGACAGCGCCCGCTACAACCTGGACGCGGTGTCGATCGCCGAGAAGTTCACCGTCGGCCTGGACGTGCTGACCGTGGTGAACGAGACGCCCGAGGACGCCTGCCACGACTGGACGACGATGACGGCCATCGACGACCTGGCCTGGACGCTGCAGAACACCGAGGGCGTGATCGGCACCGCCAGCCTGCCGGCCCTGGTCAAGCTGGGCGCCGCCGGTTTCAACGAGGGCAATCCGCGCTGGGGCGACCTGCCGCGCGACAAGCGCTCGATGGCCAGCTTCATCGGCTTGGTGGGCGAGGGCTCGGGCCTGTATGACCCGCGCTGCACCGTGCTGCCGGTGCACGCCTACCTGTCGGACCACAAGGCGCAGACCATCCACCGCGCGGTGCAGGCGGTCAAGGCTTGGCGCGCCGACAACGCCTTCGATGGCCTGAAGGTGCGCCTGGCCAGCGGCAATGTGGGCGTGCAGGCGGCCACCAACGAGGTGCTGGAAGCCACCGAGCTGCCGATGATGCTCTACGTCTACGCCACCATCGTCGCGCTGGTCTTCCTGACCTACCGCGACTGGCGCGCCGTGCTGGCCTGCTGCCTGCCGCTGACGGTGGCCACCTTTGTCGGCTACTGGTTCATGAAGGCGCTGGACATCGGCCTGACCGTGGCCACGCTGCCGGTGATGGTGCTGGCGGTGGGCATTGGTGTGGACTACGCGTTCTACATCTACAACCGGCTGCAGATGGTCCTGGCCGATGGAGAGACCATCGTGCCCGCCTTCCGTCGTGCGCTGACCGAGACCGGCATCGCCACCGTCTTCACCGCGCTGACGCTGAGCGTGGGCGTGGCGACCTGGGTCTTCTCGCCGCTGAAGTTCCAGGCGGACATGGGCCTGCTGCTGGCCTTCATGTTCATGCTCAACATGGTGATGGCGATCACCCTGCTGCCCGCGCTGGCGGTGGTGATCGACCTGCTGATCCCGCGCCGTGGCCCGGTGCACCGCCCGTTCGGAGCCCACTGATGACCTCGCCGATACATCGACGCCACTGGCTGGCCCTGGCCGGCGCCGCCCTGGCC
>JAFLDI010000249.1 GCA_017302485.1 Burkholderiales bacterium
AGCCGCTGGCCGAGGGCTGGTCGGCGCGCATCGGCGGCGAGTGGAGCCGCTCGGACAGCGAGACCGACGGCGTGTACTTCAAGCGCCTGGCCGTCTTCCCCAGCCTGGCCTGGTCGCCCGATGCCGGCACGCGCGTGGTGCTGCGCCTGCGCCATGTCGACAACCGCACGCTGGACTACGCCGGTCTGCCGGTCGACGGCACGCTGGACACCAGCACGTTCACGCTGCAGCGCTCGTTCAACCTGAGCGCCACCGGCCTGCCCGAGACCACTCAATCGTCCGACGGCGCCAACCTGCAGTGGACCCAGCGTCTGGATGAGCGCTGGAGCTTCGGTCTGACCGCCGCCTGGAACCGGGTGAAGATGGATGAGCGCGGCGTGTTCCCGGTGCCCTTTGGTGGCGGCGGGCCGGTGCAGGCGCTGTTCGGCGCCCGGCTGTGGAACGACTGGCGCACCACCACGCTGTCGCCCGCGTTGACCGGCAAGCTCGACTGGGCTGGCATGCGCCATACGCTGTCGCTGGGCCTGGACCACGAGCGCAGCACCGACGACGCCTACATGGCCTTCTCGGTCGGCCCGGGCTTCTTTGGCGACCTGGGCATGGTCGACCTGACCCACCCGGTGCTGCCGGCCTGGGTGGAGCCGCTGGCGCCCAACCCGCCCGACCAGCGCAACCGCTACACCGCCAGCGTCGCCTACGTCCAGGACCAGGTCGACATCGGCCGCTGGCACCTGCTGGGCGGGCTGCGCTACTCGCGCATCTCGGTGACCGACGTCAACAGCTCGCCGATGTTCGGCCAGAACAATGTGTCGAAGAACTCGAAAGCCACGCCGCGCGTCGGCGCGGTGTTCGACATCAGCCCGGCCGTGTCGGTGTTCGCCGGCTACAGCGAAGGCATCAAGGTGCCCACCGGCTCGCTGTTCGCCACGCCCCCCAAGCCCGAGACCTCGGTGCAGAAGGAGATCGGCCTGCGCCTGAAGGACTTGGCCGGCGTCAGCGCCACCCTGGCGGTGTTCGACCTGAGGCGGCGCAACGCCCCGGTCACCGACCCCACCACCTTCCTGAGCGTGCAGACCGGCGAGCAGCGCGCCAAGGGCGTGGATCTGGACCTGCGCTGGCAGGCCACGCCGGCGCTGACGCTGCTGGCGGCCTACACAGCGCAAACCGCGCGCGTGACCGAGCACGCCTTCGACCCCACGCTGGTCGACAAGCGACTGTTCAACGTCCCTGAGCGCCAAGGCCGCCTGGCCGCGCGCTACGAGTTCCGCCAAGGCGATCTGGCCGGCCTGGGCCTGGGCCTGGGCGTGACCTCGCGCGGCCGCCTGCCGATCGACAACGCCAACAGCGCCTACGCGCCCGCGGCCACGGTGTGGGATGCGCAGCTGTCCTACCGCCATGGCATCGGCCGCTACGGCCTGTCGGTGCAGAACCTGCTGGACAAGGCCTACTGGCAGCCGGCGGCCTACTTCGGCGGCGGCCAGGTCCTGCCGGCGCTGCCGCGCAGCGTGTCGGCCAGCGCGCAGTTCAGCTTCTGAGCCGGGAGCGCCGCATGACTATCCATCGTCTCCTCGCGAGCCTGCTCGGCGCACTCGTCCTGGTCGGGCTGGGCGCCTGTTCGCCCAGTGCACCGCCCCCCACAGCGACCGTGGCTGCGTCGGGCCCGCGACCTCTCACCGCGGACGAAGCCGAGCTGAAGGCCCGCCTGCCCGAGGACGTCACCCAGGGCAACCATTCGTGGGTCATGGACGCGATCCTGGGCAAGCCCAAGCAGGTGATCCGCAGCGTGGGCATCCTGGTCTATGACGGCGTCAACGACCTGGATTTCATGGGCCCGCGCTACGTGCTGGGCCAGACCGGCGCCAAGGCCCGGCTGATCGGCGTGAAGCCCGGCCCGATCAAGACCGTGATGGGCGTGCAGGTGCTGCCCGACGCCACCATCGACGAAGTGCAGCAGCTCGACATCCTGGTCGTGCCCGGCGGCTTCACCGGCACGGTCGAGGCGGCCTACGACCCCAGGGTGCTGGACTGGATCCGCCGCATCGACCAGGGCAGCGCCTACACCAGCGCGGTCTGCTCGGGCGTCTGGGTGCTGGGTGCCACCGGGCTGCTGGAAGGCCGCCGCGCCACCACCAACTGGTTCCGCCGCGAGGCCTTCCTGACCAAGTACAAGGCCATCCCGACGAACGAGCGCTATGTGCAGGACGGCAAGTACTGGACCTCGGCCGGCGTGACCGCCGGCATCGACATGGCGCTGGCCATCGTCAACGACAACTGGGGCGAGCGCTACACGCAGGGAATCATGCTCGACATGGAGTACGACCCCAAGCCGCCGATCGAAGGCGGCACGCCCGAGCGCACCGGGCAGCTGGTGCTGTGGATGATGAACGCGATGTATGCCGCGGGCATTGATCCATTGGTAGAGCGGCTGGAAGCGGGCCGTGCGGCCTCCGGGAGCCGGCCATGAACCGGCGCGCAGCGCTGCGCTCCCTGGCCTCGCTCGGCGGCCTGCTGGGCCTGGCGGCTGTGCGTGCCCATGGCGTGCGCGCCGGCGATCTGCTGATCGATCATCCCTATGCCCTGCCCACGCCAGCGGGCGCACGCACCGGCGCGGTCTATCTGCGCAGCCTGGGCAACCGCGGGCGGCAGACCGATCGGCTGCTAGGCGCCAGCACACCGCTGGCGCGCCAGGTCGAGATCCATCACAGCGTGCTGGACGAGCAGCAGGTGATGCGCATGCGGGCCGTGCCGGCGCTGGACATCCCCGCCGGAGCCGAGCTGCAGCTGCGCCATGGCGGCGCCTGGCACCTGATGCTGATCGACCTGACGGCGCCGCTGCGTGTGGGCGATCGCTTTCCGCTGAAGCTGCGCTTCGAGCGTGCTGGCGAGCACGAGGTGTCGGTCTGGGTGCAGCAGCCCCGCGACCGCGCCGCGCCCCATGTCCATTGACGCGCCACGGCGCCCTGTCTGTCCCCCACCCCCTCCGAGGAACCGCATGAACACGACCCCCCGCTCCTTCTTTCGCTCGCGTCGACCGCTGACGGCGCTCGGTGCGCTGACCCTGGCCAGCCTGGCGGCATTGAGCGCCTGCGGCGGCGGCGGCGACGACACGCCCGACGCCACCGCGGTGACGATCCGCTTCGCTGCCGTGGCTGGCGATCAGGCCATCCGCTGCGGCACCGCCCTCAGCGGCCTGGGCACCACCAGCGCCAGTGGCTCGCTGTCGGACCTGCGCTTCTACATCGCCAATGTGCGTCTGCTGAAGGCCGATGGCAGCGAGACGCCGCTGGTGCTGAGCAACCCCAATGACAATTACAACGCCACCAAGGGCAGCGACAGCGTCACGCTGATCGACCTCGAGGACAAGACCGGCCAGTGCGTCGGCACCACGGCCACCAACCCGGTGATCCAGGGCAGTGTGCCCAGCGGCAGCTACGTGGGCGTGAAGATGGTCCTGGGCGTGCCGATGTCGCTGAACCACACCGACCAGACCGCCGACACCAGTGTCACTCCCGCCGCGGTCAACAACGCGGTGCACCCGGGCATGGCCTGGTCCTGGGCAGGAGGCCGCAAGTTCGCCAAGATCGAGGCCACCAACAGCAGCTGGACCGCCAGCACCTTCAATGTGCACCTGGGCTCCACCGGCTGCACCGGCACCAATCCCAACGCCGGCCTGGTCGACAAGTGCCTGCGACCCGATCGCCTTGAGTTCACCCTGGCCAGCTTCAACCCGGCCACGCAACAGATTGCGGTGGACGTGGCCGCGCTGCTGTCGGGCAACGATGTGACCGTCAACGGTGGCGGCCCCACCGGCTGCATGTCCGGTGCCACCGACCCCGAGTGCGTCGCCATCTTCCAGGCCCTGGCGCTGGGGCTGGACAACGGCGCCACCGTGGCCAATGGCGCCGGTCAGCGCCTGTTCAGGGTGATCAGCCAATGACCCGCCGGCTGCGCAGGATCGCCACCTGGGCCGGACTGGCCGCGCTGGTGGCCGGCTGCAGCGCGGCGCTGTGGGGTTGCGGGGGCGGTGGCCTGAGCGTGACAGACACCACCGCTGGCGGCGACGGCTGGTCCTGGCAGCTGCCCGCCAACTTCCCTACGCCGCGCGTGCCTGCCGACAACCCGATGTCCGAGGCCAAGGTGGCGCTGGGCCGCTTCCTGTTCTACGACAAGCGACTCTCCGGCAATGGCACCCAGTCCTGCGGCAGTTGCCACCAGCAGGACAAGGCCTTCACCGATGGCCGCGCCGTGGCCATGGGTTCCACCGGCGTCGCTCATCCGCGCAATGCGCAGGGGCTGGCCAACAACGTCTACCACCCCACCTATACCTGGGCCAATCCGTCACTGCTGAGCCTGGAGACCCAGGCCCAGGTGCCGCTGTTCTCGGAGACGCCGGTGGAGATGGGCGTCAACGACGACAACCTGCAGACGGTGCTGGAGCGCGTGCGCACGGACGCCAGCTACCCCGCGATGTTCGCCGCCGCCTTCCCGGGGGTGCCGGATCCGATCAGCTGGGGCAATGTGGCGCGGGCGATCGCCAGCTTCGAGCGCACGCTGATCTCGGGCAACAGCCGCTACGACCAGTACCTGCAGGGCCGCGCCACGCTCAGCGCAGCCGAGCTGCGCGGCCTGACGCTGTTCAACAGCGAAAAGGCCGAGTGCTTCCACTGCCATGCCGGCTTCAACCTCAATGACCAGGTCGTGCATGCGTCGACCCAGGTGCTGGACACACCCTTCCACAACACCGGGCTGTACAACCTGGGCGGCAGCGGCAACTTCCCGGCGGGCAACCAGGGCCTGTTCGAGATCACCGAGCAGCCCGGCGACCGGGGCAAGTTCCGTGCAGCGAGCCTGCGCAATGTGGCGCTCACCGCGCCCTACATGCATGACGGCAGCGTCGCCACGCTGGAAGCCGTGCTGGATTTCTACGCCGCCGGTGGCCGCGTGATCAGCAGCGGTCCCTACGCCGGCGACGGCCGCAGCCACCCCAACAAGAGCGACCTGATCTCGCGCATCGACCTGAGCGCGCAAGACAAGGCCGATCTGGTTGCCTTCCTCAAGACACTGACCGATCATGAGTTCGTCACCGATCCCCGCTTTGCAGACCCCTTCGCGCAGTGACCGGGCCCGTCGCACGACGGCGCTGGCGCTGGGCCTGCTGGTCAGCCTGACCAGTGCCGCCCACGAGTCCGACGGCGATGCCGTGCCCGACCTGCGCGGTTGGAGCCTTGGCGCCGGTCTGGCCGTGCAGGCCGTGGCCGAGGGCGACGCCTGGCCGCTGGCCCAGCGCGACGGCGTGCTGCTGACCGGCGAGCGCAATCGCGACCGCAGCGGCCAAG
>JAFLDI010000025.1 GCA_017302485.1 Burkholderiales bacterium
GGCCGTAGGCATCGGTGTAGCTCTCGCCGTGCAGCACCACCTCGCCGCCGGGCGCGCCCACTGCGTCGATCTTGACCTTGGGCGTGGTCACCGGCATCACGATCACCGCCCGGCAGCCCAGCTTGCGCGCGCCCAGCGCCACGCCCTGCGCGTGGTTGCCGGCCGAGGCGCAGATGACGCCGCGCTTGAGTTGCTCGGGCGTCAGGTGGGCCATCTTGTTGTAGGCGCCGCGCAGCTTGAAGCTGAACACCGGCTGCAGGTCCTCACGCTTGATCAGCACGTGGTTGCCGGTGCGCCGGCTCAGCGCGCGGGCGGGCTCCAGCGGCGACTCGATCGCCACGTCGTAGACCTTGGCCGTCAGGATGCGGCGCAGGTAGTCCGTGGTGGCAGGGCGTTGCGGGGTGGCCGCTCGCGTGCGCGCACGCGGCGGGCGGGGGGCGCCGGCCATGGGCGTCTCTCCTCGTGGGTTGGGTGGGCGCGCGATGCGGGCCAAGGGCCACTGCGCCGCTGCTGCAGCGCGTCATGATACCGGCCGCCCCAAGAAAAAAGCCCGGAGCCGTGAGGCTCCGGGCCAATCCACCAATGGAGGAGGTGGAGGAGACAAGCGGTGCGCCAGAAAACGTTTACCAGCGCGATGGCCGCAGTCTAGCGGTAGTCATGGTGCACTGCAATATCCCTGTCTAGAGGGGGCCCACTAGCGCCGCATAATTCACACCCGCAACGCCCGTTCGTGGCGCGTTGATCACCACAACAGGAGACCTCGATGGAATGCACAGTGCGCTGGGTGGCCGATGCGGGCATGGTGATGCTGGCCGAGACCGGCAGCGGCCATGTGGTGGCCATGGACGGTGCGCCCGAGGGCGGCGGGCGCAACCTGGCCCCCCGCCCGATGGAGATGCTGTTGGTGGGGGCCGGCGGCTGCACCGCCTATGATGTGGTGCTGATCCTTCAGCGGGGTCGCCACGCGGTGACAGGCTGCGAGGTGCGGATCCAGGCCGAGCGCGCCGCCACCGACCCCAAGGTCTTCACCGCGCTGAACCTGCACTTCGTCGTCAGCGGCCGTGACTTGCCGCAGGCGGCTGTCGAGCGGGCGGTGGCGCTGTCGCATGAAAAGTACTGCTCGGCCACGGCCATGCTCGGGCGCACGGCCACCATCACCACCTCGATCGAAGTCCGATCGTGAGCGAATCCGTTGGCGCGCAATACGTGGTCCGGAAGTCGTTTCACGTTGTTGCCAGACAACAGGCTCTTCCTATTTGCAGGTCAAAGCTTGGCAGTGCAGACGTCCCTCTGGTGCAATATCGGCAACTTCCGATGAGGAGGTTGGCCTGATCAGCCCCACCTGCCCAGGTGATCCGGGTTCTCTCCCGATCGGGACCTCTTGTTCAACCTAGGAGATAGTTGAAATGAAAAAATCTCTGCTCGCTCTGGCCGTGCTCGGTGCTTTCGCCGGCGCCGCCTCGGCTCAATCGTCGGTCACCATCTACGGCAAGCTGAACATTGAAGCCGGCAAGGCTGTTGCTTCCACCGACAAGTCGCTGATGGACGTCGCCGGCAGCCGCCTGGGCTTCCGCGGTGTTGAGGACCTCGGCGGCGGCCTGAAGGCCACGTTCGGCATGGAGCATCGCTTCTCGCCGCAAGACGGCCAGGCGAATGCCCGCTTCTGGAACGGCTACAGCAAGGTTGGCCTGCAAGGCAATTTCGGCCACATCCAGATGGGCCGCGACTACGTCGTCGGCTTCCTGATGGTGCAGAACCAGATCGACCCGTTCGGTGGCGACACCCAAGCCGCCCTGCGTGGCGTTGGCATGCTGCAAGGCGGCGCCCGCGTTCGCTACGAGTCGCAGATCGAGTACCACCTGGCTGCCAACGGCTTCAACCTGGCTGCCCAGGTGGCCGACTCGCTGGCTGGCAACGGTGGCGTGGATGGCAAGGCCTTCGCGCTGGCTGCCAACTACGCTGCGGGTCCGCTGTTCGTCGGTCTGGCCTACGAAAACGGCTCGGATGACGACGACAAGCAAGTCTCGTTCGGCGCCCGCTACAACTTCGGTTTCGCCACCCTGTCGGCTGGCCTGTCGAAGGGCACCAACGCCGCTGGCGTGGACGGCAAGGGCTGGCTGATCGGCGCCAACGTGCCGGTCGGCGCTGGCGACTTCAAGATCGGCTTCGCCAACGGCGACAACGACGCTGTGGCTGGCAAGTACAAGAAGATCGGCATCGGCTACCACTACAACCTGTCGAAGCGCACCAAGGTGTTCGCCGACTACGCCAAGGTCAGCGGCGACGAAGCCGTCGGCCCGAAGACCGGCTACGACTTCGGTATCCAGCACAACTTCTGATCCTTGGGTGGGCCTGCCACGGGCAGGCCGACCGATCAGAGGCCAAGCCACCTTCGGGTGGCTTTTTTTTTTCGTTCTTGGTTCGTCCTGGATTCAGCGCGTGGCGCTGGCCGGTGCAGAAGCGGCTGGCGCGCTGGCGGGTGTCCGGCCTTCGACGCGCTGCAGTGCGCCCCGCTGTCCGCAGCCGGCCAGGCACAGTGCAAGCACCATGCACCAGACCGATGCGGCACGCCACCGCGCCGCACGAAGGGGAATCGAACGCTCTACACTCGACGGACCTGCTGTCATGACCGCGATCTTAACGAGATGTCTGCCCCTGCCGAATCCCTGCTGAGCGATGCCGAGTACCGTCGCCTGAGCCATGAGCTGTTGTCCTTGGTCGAACGTCAGGTGGATGCCTGGCTGGACGAGGACCTGATCGACATCGACACCCACCGCAGCGGCGGTCTGATCGAGTTGACCTTCCCGAACGGCAGCAAGATCATCCTCAACACCCAGCCGCCGCTGCACGAGGTCTGGATGGCCGCTCGGGGCGGTGGCTACCACTTCAGATGGGACGGTCAGGCCTGGCGTGACACGCGTGACATGGTTGAATTCCTGCAGCGACTCTCCGGCGAAGCCAGCGCCCAGGCTGGCCTGGCGCTGAACTTCCAGCGCGGCTGATGCAGCCGGGCGCGCTCAGCGCTTGAACAGGTCGAGGATGCTCTTGCGTTCGTCCTCGCTGGGCGCCTGCGGCACATGCTTGTCTTCGTCCTCGGTGTGCAAGGTGCCAACACCGCTGCCCGGACCGAACTCCTCGAAGTACCACTCGTTGCCGATGTTCACCACGCCTTCCGGCGGCTGCAGTTCGGCCACCGCGACGCCCTGGAGCGCCGTGGCCATGTATTCGATCCACACCGGCAGCGACAGGCCGCCGCCGGTCTCCCGGTCGCCCAGCTTGCGCGGCGTGTCGTAGCCAATCCAGACCACGGCGGCCAGCGTGGGCTGGTAGCCTGCGAACCAGGCATCCATCGAGTCGTTGGTGGTGCCTGTCTTGCCGTAAATGTCGCTGCGCTTGAGCGTGCCCTGGGCGCGTGCCGCCGTGCCCGAGCGGGTGACCTCCTGCAGCAGGCTGCTCATCAGGAAGGCGTTGCGTGCATCGATGGCGCGCGAGGCCTCTGACAGGTCCCGGGTCGGCGCCTGGTACAGCAGCTTGCCGCGATCGTCGGTGACCTTGGAGACCAGCATCGGGGCCATGCGATAGCCGCCGTTGGCGAATACGCTGTAGGCGGTGACCATCTGCAGAGGTGTCACCGAGCCCGCTCCAAGGGCCATGGTCAGGTAAGGCTCGTGGCGTTCGCGGTCGAAGCCGAACTGGGTGACCCAGTCGCGTGCATAGCCCACGCCAATCGACTCCAGCACCCGGATGGACACCATGTTCTTCGACTTGGCCAACGCCCGCCGCAGGGGGATGGGGCCGTCGAACGTGCCGTCGTAGTTCTTGGGCTCCCAGGGCTGGCTGCCCGTGCTGCCGGCATCAAAGAAGAGCGGGCCGTCGTTGACGATGGTGCTGGGCGTGAAGCCCTTTTCCAGCGCAGCCGAATAGATGAAGGGCTTGAAGCTCGAGCCGGGCTGGCGCCAGGCCTGAGTGACGTGGTTGAACTTGTTCTTTCCCCAGTCGAAGCCACCCACCAGGGCCACCAGCGCACCCGTGCGCGGGTCCATCGACACGAAGGCGCCTTCCACCTCAGGTTGCTGGGTCAGGGTCCAGTCGCCCTTGCTGCTCTTGATCGCACGCACCACCGCCCCACGGCGGATCTGCAGCTTGGGCTCGGCCTTGGGCGACAGGCCCGATGCCACGGGGCGCAATCCGTCCCCGGTCACCGTGATCAGATCACCGGATTGCAGTGCGGCGACCACCTTCTTGGGCGAGGCCTCGAGCACCACCGCCGCGCGCAGTTCATCGTTGTCGGGGTGTTCGCTGAGGGCTTCGGCCACCCGGGCGTCCAGGGCCTTGGGATCGGCGGGCAGGTCGACAAAGGCCTCGGGGCCCCGGTAGTGCTGCCGACGCTCGTAGTCCATCAAGCCCTTGCGCAGCGCACGGTAGGCCGCCGCCTGGTCGGCGCCGCGGATCGTGGTGTAGACATGCAGGCCGCGCGTATAGGCGTCGGGGCCGTACTGGCTGAAGATCAGCTGGCGGGCGGTCTCGGCCACGAACTCCGCATGGACGGGCATGTCTGACGGCTTGCGCAGCACCAGGGCCTGGGCCTTGGCCTGGGCATGCTGGTCCGCGGTGATGAAGCCGTTGTCCAGCATCCGGTCGATGATGTACTGTTGGCGGGTGCTGGCGCGTCGCGGGTTGGCGATCGGGTTGTAGGCCGAGGGCGCCTTGGGCAGACCGGCCAGCATCGCGGCCTCGGCAATCGTCAGATCCTTCAGCGGCTTGCCGAAATAGATCTCACTGGCGGCGGCAAAGCCATAGGCCCGCTGACCCAGATAGATCTGGTTCATGTAGACCTCAAGGATCTGCTCCTTGCTGAGCTGGCGCTCAATGTCCAGAGCCAGCAGCACCTCGTAGAGCTTGCGGGTCAGCGTCTTTTCGGTGGACAGGTAGAAATTGCGCGCCACCTGCATGGTGATGGTAGAGGCGCCCTGGCTGTGGGCGTCGCGCAGGTTCTCAAGGGCAGCGCGCAGCACGCCACGGTAGTCGACACCGCCGTGTTCGTAGAAGCGGGCGTCCTCGATGGCCAGCACGGCGTCCTTCATCACCTTGGGGATGTCGCCGAAGGCGACGAACTGGCGCCGCTCGTCGCCGAACTCACCCAGCAGCCGTCCCTCGGCCGAGAACACGCGCATCGGCAGCTTGGGCCGGTAGTCGGTCAGGGCACTCAGGTCAGGCAGGTTGCGGTAGGCCAGCGCCAGCGCAATGCCGCCGCAGGCCGCCGCCGCCAGGCTCAGGGCCAGCAGCAGCAACAGCAGACGGCCCACGCCCCGGGTCAGCAGCGCGGTGGCCCGGGACGGGCCGGACGGAGGGGCGGGCGGGGCACTGTCTGATTCACTCATGGGCTTCGGTATCGGCCGCGGAATTATAGGAAGCGCCCCCTTGCCCGATCGGGCTGGCCCTCGCTGGCGGGTGCTGGCGCACTGAAACCAGTCGTAAACACTGACCAACAATTGACGAAGCTTTGCGTGAATCGCAACGCCCCCCCCACCGTGGCGTCCGCAAAACCTTGGTTTCACAACAAGCTTGCTGATAGGATTGAAGTGCTTTGTTAACTTTGCGGCTGCATCTTGTGGTCGCTGGAGCCTCTTTTCGTGGGTCTTCTTGATCGCCTGCTGGGCCGCAAGCACCCTCCGATGGTGGGCCTGGATGTCAGTACCTCCAGCGTCAAGCTGGTGGAATTGGGTCAGACCGCCGCCGGGGAGCCCGTCCTTGAGCGGCTCGCCAGCGAGCCCTTCGAGAAGGGCTGGATCGTCGATGGCCAGGTCGAGAAATTCGAAGAGGTCGCCGATGCCGTCCGTCGGGTCGTCAGCCGCAGTGGCACCAAGACCCGGCAGGTCGTGATGGCCATGCCGCAGTCGGCGGTGATCACCAAGCGCATCGTGCTGCCCGCCGGGCTGCGCGAGGACGAGATGGAGATCCAGGTCGAAAGCGAGGCCCACCAGTACATCCCCTTCTCGTTGGACGAGGTCAGCCTCGATTTCTGCGTGATCGGGCCGAACCTCAACTCACCCGGTGACGTGGACGTGCTGATCGCGGCCTCGCGCAAGGACCGTGTGCAGGATCGCCAGGGTCTGGCCGAGGCGGCTGGCCTGACGCCCGTGGTGCTGGACATCGAGTCCCACGCGTCGCGCATGGCGATGCAGCGGGTGCTGGCCGGCACGCCCGAGACCGGCAAGGACGCCCTGATCGCACTCTTCGAGATCGGTGCCGACACCACCAGCCTCAAGGTCCTGCGCGACGGCGAGCTGCTCTATGACCGCGACCAGTCGTTCGGTGGTTCGCAGCTGACCCAGCTGATTTCCCGGCAGTATGGTTTCTCCTACGAGGAAGCCGAGCAGAAGAAGATCTCGGGCGATCTGCCCGAGGACTACGAACCCACGCTGCTGACCCCCTTCGTGGACAGCCTGGCCCACGAGGTGGGGCGGGCCCTGCAGTACTTCTTCACCAGCACGCCCCACCACAAGGTGCACCAGGTGATGCTGGCTGGCGGCACAGCCTCGATGCCCGGCCTGCGCGAGCGGGTCAAGGACGTCACGGGTTTCCCGTCCCGCGTGGTCAACCCGTTCGAGAACATGAAGCTGGGGCCCTCGGTGCGCGAGTCGCGGCTGCGGCGTGAGGCGCCGGCCTACCTGACGGCCTGCGGTCTGGCGATGCGGAGGTTCGTGCAGTGATCCTCATCAACCTGCTGCCTCATCGCGA
The DNA here is from genome assembly GCA_017302485.1 of Burkholderiales bacterium. GTDB lineage: Bacteria > Pseudomonadota > Gammaproteobacteria > Burkholderiales > Burkholderiaceae_C > Ideonella. The sequence continues at coordinate 6,742 of JAFLDI010000025.1, forward strand.
GGCCCGTCGGCAGGAGCGCAAGCGCGCCTTCTTCTCCGCGCTGGGCCTGGCGGCACTGATCGGTGTGGGCATCGTGATCCTGTGGTACGGCGTGCTGCAGCAGATGACCTCGTCGCAACAGGATCGCAATACGTTCCTGCAGTCCGAGATCAAGAAACTCGACGAACAGATCAAGGACATCGCCACCCTGCGTGCCGAGATTGACGCGCTGAAGGCGCGTCAGCAGGCCGTCGAGAACCTGCAGACCGACCGCAACGTGCCGGTGTATCTGCTTGACGAACTGGCCAAGCAGACGCCCGAAGGCGTCTACCTGACCACGGTCCGCCAGAACGGCAACACCGTCACGATCGGCGGCGTCTCGCTGACCAACGAGCGCGTCTCCGAACTGTTGCGCAACACGGCCTACAACTCCACCTGGCTCGAACGCCCTGAACTGGTCGAGATCAAGGCGGTGAATGTGCTGGTCGGCCGCGACCAGCGCAAGCTGTTCGACTTCAACCTGCGGGTTTCGATCAAGCGTCCGCAAGCGCCGGTCAAGCCCGGTGCTGCGGCGGCATCCGCGGTCGTGAAGGGCAAGTGATGGCCACCAAGCAAGCTGTTCCACGCGTGGACATCGCCGCCGGCCTGAGTGGCCTGGGCAGGCAGTTCCGCGAACTCAATCCCAAGGAACCCGGCCAGTGGCCGCTGATGCCCAAGCTGGCCGCCTGGCTGCTGGCCATGCTGGGCGTGGTGCTGCTGGGCTGGCCGGCGCTGCTCAGCGGCGCCTCCGATGAGCTCCAGGCGGCCCGCGAGCGGGAACCCAAACTCAAGGAAGAGTTCCGCAGCAAGCTGGGTCAGGCCGTGAACCTGGCTGAACTGCGCAAGCAGAAGGAGCAGGTCCAGGAGTACGTGACGCAGCTTGAGAAGCAACTGCCCGGCAAGGCCGAGATGGACGCACTGCTGTCCGACATCAACCAGGCCGGTATCGGCCGTGGCTTGCAGTTCGAGCTGTTCCGGCCGGGCCAGGTCGTCGTCAAGGACTACTACGCCGAGCTGCCGATCGCCCTGCGCGTGGTGGGTCGCTTCCATGATGTCGGTGCATTCGCGGCTGACGTGGCCAATCTGTCGCGCATCGTGACGCTGCACAACCTCAGCCTGGTGCCGCCTCCCAAGGACACCAGCGGCAATCTGGTCATGGAGGCCACGGCGCGCACCTACCGCTACCTGGATGCCGCCGAGGTGGCCGAGGTCAAGCGGGCGGCCGCGGCCTCGGACAAGAAGAGGAAGGGAAGCTCGTCATGAGCCTGCGCAAGACCGCCCTGCCGCTGAGTCTGGTGCTCATGACGCTCCTGTCGGCCTGCTCGGATGGCAACGACGAGCTGCGCACCTGGATGGAGCAGCAGCGCAAGGAAACCCGGCCGCGCGTCGAGCCGCTCGCGCCGCCCACCAAGTTCGTGCCGCAGCCCTATCTGTCGGCCAAGGCGCTGGAGCCCTTCAACCAGCGCAAGATGTCGGCCACCTCGCAGATCACCCGGCAGCCCAATGCCGTGCTGGCCTCCGAGATGCGACGCCGCAAGGAACCCCTCGAAGCCTTCCCGCTCGACAGCATGGCGATGGTGGGCAGCGTGTCGCGGGCCGGCAAGCCGTATGCGCTGGTTCGGGTCGACAACCTGCTGCACTACGTGAAGGCGGGCGAATACATGGGCCAGAACTTCGGCCGCATCACCCGCATCACCGAGAAAGACGTGACGCTGCGTGAGATCGTGCAGGACGCAGCGGGTGAATGGATCGAGCGCACCAGCACCCTCCAGCTACAGGAGAAGGCGCAATGAACAACGGGTTGGAGTCACGCAAGATGAGGAGTCGAGTCAGCGCTGCGCTGGTCCTGGCGGCAGGGATGCTCTGGTCGGGCCTGGCCTGTGCCGAGAATCTGGTCCGCTCGATCACCGCCTCGCAGCAGGGCGGGAGCGACGTTGTCCGCGTCGAGCTCACCGAGCCCCTGGCCGGCAATCCCGGTGGCTTCGTCATCCAGGCGCCGCCCCGGGTGGCCATCGATCTGCCCGGCGTCGGCAATGGTCTGGGCCGTTCCACGGTGGAGGTCGCGCAGGGCAATGTGCGCAGCGTCAGTGTCGCCAGTGCGGGTGAACGCACCCGCCTGGTCCTCAACCTGAAGCAGGCGGCCAACTACCGCACCCAGGTCCAGGGCAACACGCTGCTGGTGCTGCTGGATGGCGCGGCGGCGCCGGCCGCTGACAGCGCAGGTGGCGCCGCTGCGCAGCCCTTGTTCGCCGCCAGCCAGAACCAGGAACAACTGGCCATCCGCGACATCGACTTCCGCCGTGGCCCCGATGGCGCCGGGCGTCTTGTGGTGTCGCTGGCGAACACGCAGGTCGGTGTCGATCTGCGTCAGCAAGGTCAGAACCTGGTGGTCGAGTTCCTGCGCTCCACGCTGCCGGAGCGCCTGCGTCGCAAGCTGGATGTGTCCGATTTCGGGTCGCCGGTGCAGTCGGTCTCCACCACGCAGGCGGGCGACCGTGTGCGCATGCTGGTCGAGCCGCGTGGCGCCTGGGAGCACAGCGCCTACCAGACCGACACCCAGTTCGTGCTGGAGGTGCGGCCGCTCAAGCAGGATCCCAACAAGCTGTCGCAGGGGCCGGGCTACCGTGGCGAGAAGCTCTCGCTGAACTTCCAGAACATCGAGATCCGCTCGCTGCTGCAGGTCATCGCCGACTTCTCCAGCTTCAACGTGGTGACCAGTGACACCGTCAGCGGCAATGTCACGCTGCGTCTGAAGGACGTGCCCTGGGACCAGGCGCTGGACATCATCCTGCAGGCCAAGGGCCTGGGCATGCGCAAGTCCGGCAACGTGCTGTGGATCGCCCCGAAGGACGAACTGGCGGCCAAGGAACAGGTCGACCTGGAGGCCAAGAAGAAGATCGCCGAGCTTGAGCCGGTGCGTACCCAGGCCTTCCAGCTCAACTACACCAAGTCCGAGGATGTGGCCAAGGCGCTGGTCGGCACCGCGACAGGCTCGGGCTCCAGCGCCGGCTCGGGCGGCAGTGGCAGCAACAACGCCACGCGCATCCTGTCGCCGAGAGGCTCGGTGCTGTTCGAGCAGCGCACCAACCAGCTTTTCGTCTCCGACATCCCCTCCAAGCTGGAGGAGGTGCAGCAGATGATCGCCAAGATTGACATTCCGGTGCGCCAGGTGCTGATCGAGGCCCGCATTGTCGAGGCGGATGACAAGTTCGGTCGTGCGCTGGGCGTCAAGCTGGGCACCGCCGACCTGCGCGGCCTGCGTGGTGGTGTGCCGGGTTACAGCGTGGGCGGTGGCAACTACGTCAGCATCGGGGGCAACTATGTCAACACCGGCATCCAGACCGGCCAGACGCCCAACACCGACACCAGCTACAACAACACCCAGGTCGTGAACCTGCCGGCCAACACCAACTCGATCAGCACCCAGGCGGCGGCCAATATCGCGCTGACCCTGTTCAGCGCCACGGCCAACCGATTCCTGAACCTGGAGCTGTCGGCGCTGGAGGCCGAGGGCAAGGGCAAGATCGTCTCCAGCCCGCGCGTGATCACGGCCGATCAGATCAAGGCCGAGATCGAACAGGGCGAGGAGATCCCCTACCTGGTGGCCTCCACCGCCGGCAACACCTCGGTGCAGTTCCGCAAGGCCAGCCTGCGCCTGGAGGTCACGCCGCAGATCACGCCGGAGGGCAGCGTGCTGCTGGATGTGGCCGTCTACAAGGACAGCCGCGGCATCACCACCACGGCGGGCCCGGTGATCAACACCAAGCGGGCCAAGACCCAGGTGCTGGTCGAGAACGGCGGCACCGTGGTGCTGGGTGGCATATTCACCCAGAACGACAGCGACGAAGTGAACAAGGTGCCGCTCCTGGGCGACATTCCCTGGGTGGGCAACCTGTTCAAGAACCGGGTGCGCTACAGCAACCGCACCGAGTTGCTGATCTTCATCACCCCCAAGGTGGTGACCGACCGCTCGGCGGCGCGCTGAGCGTGCCTGGCACGACGAGTCTGGGAGAGATGGACATGATGGGAACGAGAATGATGCAAGGCCTGCGTGCCTGGGGGATGGCCCTGGCCGTCAGCGTGGCTTTGGCGGCCTGCGGCGGTGGCGGGGGCAACCCGGGTGAGTGCGGTCTCGGCTGCGACGGCGGCGGAGCGACGGTGTCCGAGCTGCGGGTCGCTGCCACCAGCACCAATACCAGTTTCGACCTCAGTGCGCCGGCGGCCATCACGGTCACCGTCACGGCCGTTGACGCGACGAACAAGGTGGTCGCCGATGCCGCGGTGACGCTCAGCGCGGACAATGGCGGAAAGGTGACGGCGGCCAGCACCACGACCAACGCCAGCGGCCAGGTGAGCGCGACCATCGAGGTGTCCGGCACCACGACGGTGGGCGCGATGAAGGTCACCGCGACCAGCGGGGGCGTCACCGGCAGTACCAACCTCACCGTCGCGGACAGCCAGGTGGCCGTGGGCGATCTGGTCCTGGCCTTGTCGTCCAGTGCCATCGACAATTCCGGCGGCGACGAGGTCACGCTGACCGTGACTGCCGTTGACGCCAAGCGCAACACAGTGCCCGAAGCCCCCGTCACGATCACGGTCGACGATTCGGCTGCCATCATTGCTCCCTCCGGGACGGTCACTGACGCCGAAGGCAAACTGACCGCCAAGGTCACGATTGGCAGTGACAAGACCAACCGGGCGTTCACACTCTCGGCCTCGAGCGGCGCGATCACCAAGACCACGGCGCTGCAGGTCACTGGTGCCAACCTCAGCGCCACCTATGCCAGCGCGGTGTCGCCAGGTTCATCGGGCAACACCATTCGCTATCTGCTGGCCGATGCGAATGCGCTGCCCATGGCGGGCCAGAGCATCTCGATCTCGGCGCCTGGCCTGACCTCGGTGGTGGGCACCACCGATACCGCAGGGGCCTACACCTACACCTACACGGCACCGACAAGCAACACCTCGCTGGTCGTCACGGCCACCGCAGGGGGCACCAAGACGGAGTCGACGATCCAGGTCCAGACCTCGGGCACGGTTCCTCCGGCCACGGGCACGGTTTCGGCCAAGCGGGTGTCAATGGAGCCGCGCAAGGTGGCGGTCAACGAGGCCGGTCAGCAGACCAACCAGGCGCAGGTGCGGGTCCTCTTCCTCGACGCAGACAACAAGGGCATTGCCAACATGCGGGTCCGCCTGGACCTGGCTGGCGACGCCAACAATGTCGGCGGCAAGTTTGCCAATGGCACGTCGATGCTGTACACGTCGAGCGACGGATCCGTGACCACGTCCTACATCCCGGGCACGCGCTCCAGCCCCATCGACGGGCTGACGATCCGGGCCTGCTTCGACAAGCAGGACTTCGCCGAGGGCACCTGCCCCGACTCGGTGACGACCACCGGCACCGTGACCAGTTCGCCCCTGTCGATCAGCCTGGGCACCAACCAGGAGATCGAGGTGGGGGAGACGAAGCTCACCTACATCAAGCGCTATGGCGTGCTGGTCTCCGACTCCTCCGGCGCCCCGATGCCGGGCGTGTCGATCAGCGCCACCCTTGAGCTGACCGACTATGGCAAAGGCTACTGGGGCGAGACCGGCGGCGGCTGGGTGCAGACGCCAGTCAACGCCGCTGGCGAGCCCGCAGTGGCCTGTGCCAACGAGGACCTGGATCGCTATGGCGACCTCGACACCGGTGAGGACACCAACAACAGCGGTGCGCTGGAACCTAGGGCGGCCGATGCCCTGGCCTCCGTGGTGAGCGGAACGACCGACACCAGCGGTCGAGCGGTCGTGATGGTCGAGTACCAGCAGGAAGCGGCCAGCTGGGTCAAGGTGCTCCTGAAGGTCACGGCCACCGGTGTCAGCGGTACCGAGGGTACGGTCGCCAAGGCCTTCTGGCTGTGGGTGCCGGCGGACGTGGTCAACGACACCTCTGCGTCGCCGCCGTTCGTTCGCAGTCCGTACGGTCTCGCGAACGTCTGTTCCAACAAGAACTGACCAAGTTCTCAGCAAACCAGGCACTGCGGCGGTCCCGAAAGCGACCGCCGCAGTGGCCTTCACAGCCATGATCTCCTTGGTGGGCATGCCCGGCAGTGGCAAGTCGACGATCGGGCGCCAGTTGGCACGCGAGCTTGGCTGGCGCTTCGTCGACACCGATGTCGAGATCGAGCACCGGCTGGGCGAAAGCATCCGGGCCCACTTCGATCGCATGGGCGAAGGCAGCTTTCGGGCGATAGAGTCCGCCACCTTGGCTGAGCTGGCCGGGCCAGCGGGCTCCAGCCCCCTGGTGCTGGCCACCGGCGGCGGTGCGATCCTGCGCGAAGCCAATCGCGCCGTGCTGCGTTCGGCCGGTCCGGTGGTCTATCTGCGCTCGTCGCCGGAAGACCTGGCCAGGCGACTTCGCCATGATCAACAGCGGCCCTTGCTGCAGGGGGGCGACCCGCTGACCCGCCTGCGCAACCTGTTTCGCGAGCGGGATCCGCTCTACCGTGAGGTGGCCAGCTACACCCTCGACACCGGCCGCTCCAGCGTGACCACCCTGGTGCGGCTGCTGTTGTCGCAACTGGAGCTGGCAGGCGTGGTGCCGACCGACCGCCCCCCGTCCCGTCGCTGATTCCTGCAGTGTGCGGCTTACACTGGGCGGCCGCCATCAGAGTTCGGCGGTACAGGAGGGGTTCGAATTGAGGCGTGTCGCGATTGACCTGGGAGAGCGCAGCTACCACGTCTGCATCGGCGAGGGACTGCTGGATGCCGCCGACAGTTTTGCGGGCCTGCCGACGTCAGCCACCGCCGCGATCGTGAGCAACGACACCGTCGCCCCGCTGTACGCGCAACGCCTGAAGGCCGTGCTGCAGCAGCGGCACGCGCGTGTGCTGGACATCGTCCTGCCCGATGGCGAAGGCCACAAGGACTGGTCCACGCTCAACCGCATCTTTGACGTCCTGCTGGCCGAAGGTTGTGACCGCCAGACCGTGCTGTATGCGCTGGGCGGCGGGGTCATCGGCGACATGACCGGGTTTGCCGCCGCCAGCTACATGCGCGGCATCCCCTTCGTGCAGGTGCCGACCACGCTGCTGGCCCAGGTCGACTCGTCGGTGGGAGGCAAGACGGCCATCAATCATCCGCTGGGCAAGAACATGATCGGCGCTTTCCACCAGCCACTGCGGGTGCTGTGTGACCTGTCGACGTTGTCCACGCTGCCGGCGCGCGAACTGTCGGCCGGACTGGCCGAGGTGATCAAGTACGGGCCGATCCATGACCCCGACTTTCTGGCCTGGCTGGAGTCGCATGTCGAGGCCCTGCGTGCCGGAGACCCGTCAGCCCTGGCCCATGCGGTGGCCCGCAGCTGCGAGATCAAGGCGGAGGTGGTGGGTGCCGACGAGCGTGAGGCCGGTCTGCGTGCCATCCTGAATTTCGGCCACACCTTTGGTCACGCCATCGAGGCCGGCCTGGGCTTTGGGGTGTGGCTGCACGGCGAGGCCGTGGCGGCGGGGATGGTGATGGCCGCCGAGCTCTCGGCGCGCCTGAGCCTGTGCGATGCGACGCTGCGCCCACGCCTTGAGGCCCTGCTTCAGCGTGCCGGTCTGCCGGTGCGAGGCCCGCGTCTGGGGGCCGCCGACTATCTTCAGCACATGCGTGTGGATAAGAAGGCCAGTGCCGGCGAGATCCGCTTTGTCTTGATCGATGGCCTCGGCCGTGCGGTGGTGCGCCCGGCGCCAGATGCGCTGGTGGCCGAGGTGATCGAGTCCCTGTGTGCCTGAGGCAGTGGTGCAGGCGAGAGCGCGCTGGGCAAGCGAGGCCAGCCTCAGCCGTGGACGGCGCCGGCCCGAACCGCCAGCGCCTACCCGCGACGACTTCCAGCGTGACCGCGACCGCATCATCCATAGCAGCGCCTTCAGACGCCTGGTCTACAAGACCCAGGTCTTCATCAACCATGAAGGCGACCTGTTCCGCACGCGCTTGACGCATTCGCTGGAAGTGGCGCAGCTGGGCCGATCCATTGCCCGCAGCCTGCGGCTCAATGAGGACCTGGTCGAGACCATCGCGCTGGCTCATGACCTGGGACACACGCCCTTTGGCCATGCCGGTCAGGACGCCCTGGACGAGTGCATGGCGCCCTGGGGCGGCTTTGAACACAACCTGCAGAGCCTGCGGGTGGTGGACCGGCTGGAACAGCGTTACCCTGACTGGGACGGCCTGAACCTGTGCTTCGAGACCCGGGAGGGCATCCTCAAGCGCTGTGCCCTGCCCTTGGCGCAGGTGATGGAACGCCAGGAGCCTGGGGGCGTCGCGCGGCGATTCATCGACGGCACCCAGCCCAGCCTGGAGGCCCAGCTGACCAATTTGGCCGACGAGATCGCCTACAACGCGCACGACCTGGACGATGGCGTGCGCTCCGGACTGATCACACTGGAGCAGGCCCGTGAGGTGCCGCTGGTCGATCGACACTGCCGCGAGGCGCTGGCGGCGCACCCGGGACTGGCAGAGATGCCGCCGCGCCGCTGCCTGGCCGAGACCATACGGCGAATGCTGTCAGCCCAGGTCTATGACGTCATTGCCGCCAGCCAGAAAGCCCTGGACGAGGTTCGGCCTGCCGATGCCTGGGCTGCCCGTCAGTGCCGCGGACTGATCGGCTTCAGCGAGGCCATGCGGCATGACAGCGCAGCGCTCAAGCGCTTTCTGTTCGCGGCGCTGTACAGGCATCCCCAGGTCAATGACAGCACCGCCCGAGCCAGACGCATCGTGACCGAGCTCTTCAGCGCCTACCTGGCAGATCCTGCTGCCTTGCCGGCAGAGTTCCGCCATTCGCGGGTTCCCGCCCGCGGCGTGTCCGACTACATCGCCGGCATGACCGACCGCTATGCGAAACGCGAGCACCAGCGCCTGACGGGCCAGCAACTGTTCGGTGAGGTCGCCTGAAATGGGCCGCCCCTTGCGTTTGCTGGCGCCCGGGCTGCCGCACCATCTGATCCAGCGCGGCCACAACCAGCAGGTGGTGTTCGTCGATGACCTGGACCGCCAGCGCTTCCTGGACGACCTGCAGGTGGCGTTTCGCGAATACCGAATCGCCTTGCACGCCTATGTGCTGATGGGCAACCACATTCATCTGGTGCTTACCCCGCCAGACGAGCCATCGCTCAGCCGTGCCATGCAATCCTTGGGCCGGCGCTATGTCGGCTGGTTCAATCAGAGGCACCACCGACGTGGCACCCTCTGGGAGGGGCGCTTCAAGACCTGTGTCATCGACACCGAAGGCTACTTCCTGGCGTGCCAGCGCTATGTGGAACTGAACCCCCACCGGGCAGGGCTGGCATCCGACTTGCTGGGCTACCACTGGTCCAGCCTGGCGCACCACCTGGGTGCCCGGCAGGATCCGCTTGTCACCGATCACCCGGCTTTCTGGCTTCTGGGCAACACGCCCTTCGAGCGCGAGGTGGCCTACCGGCGATGGTTGGAGGAGAGCGTGGAGGAGTCGCGCGAGCGGTTCATCCGAGAAACCCTGGCCAAGGGTGGCGTGTTGGGCGGCGAAGCCTTTGTCCTTGCGCTGGCCCAGCGGACCCAACGCCAACTGGTCCCCGGCCGTCGCGGACGACCCAAGAAACCGCCCATGGCCGAATGAGGGCCAGACGGATGGGCCCACCAGGCGCCGTGAATGGCGCCTATAAAAGGAGTCTGACACCAATTAATCGGCTGCGAATAGATGCTCTCCGATTAAATCGAGTCTGACACCATTTAAATCTGCTTGAATCGCTGGGCGATGGCTCTTATCCTCGCGTTATCCCTGATCACGTGTAGGAGTGCGCCATGACCCAGGCCGCTACCGGGGTGGCTTCGCCCCAGGAAATCGAATCGCTGGCCTCGCAAGGTCTGTACAACCCGTCGAACGAAAAGGACGCCTGTGGCGTCGGCTTCGTGGCGCACATCAAGGGTCAGAAGGACCACTCGATCGTCGAGCAGGGGCTGAAGATTCTTGAGAATCTGGACCACCGGGGTGCGGTGGGCGCGGACGCGCTGATGGGCGATGGCGCGGGCATCCTGATCCAGATCCCGGACGACTTCTTCCGCGCCGAGATGGCCGCGCAGGGCGTGACGCTGCCGCCCCCGGGCGAATACGGCGTGGGCATGATCTTCCTGCCCAAGGAACACGCCAGCCGTCTGGCCTGCGAGCAGGAGATGGAGCGTGCCATCAAGGCCGAGGGCCAGGTCCTGCTGGGCTGGCGTGACGTGCCGGTCGACACCGAGATGCCGATGTCGCCCACGGTGCGCACCACCGAGCCGATCATCCGCCAGGTCTTCATCGGCCGCGGCGCCGATGTCATCGTGCCCGACGCGCTGGAGCGCAAGCTCTACGTGATCCGCAAGACCGCCTCGGCCGCGATCCAGAAGCTCAAGCTCACGCACAGCCGCGAGTACTACGTGCCCAGCATGAGCTGCCGCACGATCATCTACAAGGGTCTGCTGCTGGCCGACCAAGTCGGCAAGTACTACAAGGACCTGCAAGATCCGCGCACCGTCTCGGCACTGGCGCTGGTGCACCAGCGCTTCTCCACCAACACCTTCCCCGAGTGGCCGCTGGCACACCCGTACCGGATGGTGGCCCACAACGGCGAAATCAACACCGTCAAGGGCAACTTCAACTGGATGCGCGCCCGCGAAGGCGTGATGAAGTCGCCGGTGCTGGGCGATGACCTGCCCAAGCTCTACCCGATCAGCTTCGAGGGCCAGTCGGACACCGCCACCTTCGACAACACGCTCGAGCTGCTGACCATGGCCGGCTACCCGCTGGCGCAGGCCGCGATGATGATGATCCCCGAGGCCTGGGAGCAGCACGAGATGATGGACGCGCGCCGTCGCGCGTTCTATGAGTACCACGCCTCGATGATGGAGCCCTGGGACGGCCCCGCCGCGATGGTCTTCACCGATGGCAAGCAGATCGGTGCCACGCTGGACCGCAACGGCCTGCGCCCGGCGCGCTACCTGGTCACCGATGATGACCTGGTCGTCATGGCCTCCGAGTCCGGCGTGCTGCCCATCCCCGAAAACAAGGTGGTCAAGAAATGGCGCCTGCAGCCGGGCAAGATGTTCCTGATCGACTTCGAGCAGGGCCGCATCGTCGATGACGAGGAGCTCAAGGCGCAGTACGCCAGTGCGCGCCCCTACCGCCAGTGGATCGACAACGTGCGCGTGCGCCTCGATGATCTGCCGGCCGGCGAGCCCACCACGCCGGCTGTGGCCGAGTCGCTGCTCGACCGCCAGCAGGCCTTCGGCTACACCCAGGAAGACATCAAGTTCCTGATGGCACCGATGGCCATCAATGGCGAAGAAGGCATCGGCTCGATGGGCAACGACAGCCCGCTGGCCGTGCTGTCCGACAAGAACAAGCCGCTGTACAACTACTTCAAGCAGCTGTTCGCCCAGGTCACGAACCCGCCGATCGACCCGATCCGCGAAGCCATCGTGATGTCGCTCAACAGCTTCATCGGCCCCAAGCCGAATGTGCTGGACATCAACGCGGTCAACCCGCCGATGCGCCTGGAGGTCTCGCAGCCCATCCTCGACTTCGAGGGCATGGCCAAGCTGCGCGCCATCGAGTCGGTCACCGGCGGCAAGTTCAAGGTCGCCGAACTCGACATCACCTACCCGCTGGCCTGGGGCCACCAGGGCGTTGAGGCCAAGCTGGCCTCGCTGTGCGCCGAAGCGGTGGACGCCATCCGCAGCGGCCGCAACATCCTGATCATCACCGACCGTGGCATCAGCCGCACCCAGGTCGCGATCCCTGCGCTGCTGGCGCTGTCGGCCATCCACCACCACCTGGTGCGCGAGGGCCTGCGTACGACCGCCGGCCTGGTCGTCGAAACCGGCTCGGCGCGCGAGGTGCACCACTTCGCGGTGCTGGCCGGCTATGGCGCCGAGGCCGTGCATCCCTACCTGGCGATGGAGTCCCTGGCCGCGAT
>JAFLDI010000250.1 GCA_017302485.1 Burkholderiales bacterium
GGGGCCGAACGCAACCTGGTGGCCACGCTGGATGGACAGCCGGCGCTGCCGCAACTGCTGGGCGACCGGGGCGTGTCGCTGGAGCAGCCCCGACAGGCCATGGCCGCACTGCGCCACACGCTGGTGGGACTGACCGACGAAGGCGATGCGGCCCGCGGCCCCGGCGGCCAGTTCGGCGGCGACACCCGGGTGCGCCACCTGATCGGCATCGACCCGCAGCGCGAGGCGGTGGCGGTGGCCGATCTGGTCGAGCCCGGCATGTCGCTGGCCTTCTGCACCCGCGACCCGGTGGCTGCGCGGCGCGACCTGGTGCGCATCTGCGCCGAGATCCGCGACGAGGTCGAGGGCGACGGCAGTGCGCCGCCGCAGCGCATCCTGGGCGCCCATTACGTCAGTTGCACCGGCCGCGGTGGGCCGCACTTCGGCGGCGACAGCGAGGAGCTGCGCATCATCCGCCACGCGCTGGGCGAGGTGCCGCTGGTGGGTTTCTTCGCGGCCGGCGAGATCGCCCACCGGCACCTGTACGGCTACACCGGCGTGCTCAGCGTCTTCACGGCCTGAGAGCCTGCGACGATATGCGTCACGCCCGCGATTCATACCTTCACAGGCCCTGACATGGCCTTTGAACGCATCCCCCCGATCCAATGCCTGCAGGCCTTCGAGGCGCTGGCGCGCCTGCGCAGCGTGACCCAGGCCGCCGAGGCGCTGAGCGTCACCCCCAGCGCGATCAGCCACCGCATCCGGCAGCTGGAGTCGCAACTGGGCTGCAAGCTCTTCCTGCGCGACTTCGCGCTCACGCCCGAGGGTCAGGCCTACCTGGAACCGGTGTGCCTGGGGCTGCAGTCGCTGGCCCGGGTGCCGGGCCGCAGCGGCGGCAGTGGCGCTGCGGCCCGTCTGCGGCTGGCTGTGACGCCCACGTTCTCGCGCCAGTTGCTGCTGCCGCGGCTGTCGCACTTCCGCCATGCCTACCCCGAGATCGAGCTGGTGCTGCAGGTGGCCATTCCCCTGGCCGACACCAAGGCCGAGGAGGCCGACCTGGAGGTGCGCTATGGCGTCGGGCCCTATACCGGGCTGGAGCAGGTGCGGCTGCTGAGCGACGAGGTGACGCCGGTCTGCAGCCCCGAGTACCTCCACGAGGCGGGCCCCTTTGGCGACTTCAGCCGGGTCGACGATGTGCGCCGGGCGCGTCTGATCCGCACACCGCTGGAGCCCTGGAGCACCTGGTTCCATGCCCACGGCATCGCCTTGCCCGAACCCAGCGGTGGCGCCCAGTTCAATGACGTGGGGCTGGTGCTGGATGCGGCGGCGGCAGGCTTTGGCGTGGCGCTGATGCGCCTGCGTCTGGGGCTGAGCTGGCTGGACAGCGGCCGTCTGGTGCGCCTGTCGCCGCGCAGCGTGCCCTCCCCCCTGCACCACCACCTGTGCTGGAAGCCCGGCGCCATGGATCGGTGGGAGTGCGCGGCCTTCGCCGACTGGCTGCGCAGCTCGCTGGACGGCCAGGTCTCGTCCGCAGCCTCGTGAGCCTGGTGGCGGCGCGGTGCGTACCGCTCAGACCGACCCGGGCACCACGCCGAGGGGCGCCGCCGGCTCGTGCTTCATGTGCCGAAAGCGTGCCTCCTCGGGCGTGCCTTCCAGGGGCGAGCCCGGCTCGTCCTGCGGCCGCCACATCAGCACCTGCTCGATCCTGGCGGCCAGCGCCAGGTCCTTGGCGGTGATGCCGTCGGCGGAGTGGGTGCGCAGCTTCACGCGCACGAAGGCATAGGACACCACCAGGTCCGGATGGTGCCAGGCGGCCTCGGCCAGATGGCCGATGGTGCTGACCGCCAGCATCGTCGACTTCCAGCCGCTGGTCTTGAACTGGCGGCGGATCCAGCCATCCTCCAGTCGCCAGTGCGGCAGCTCGGCCGCCAGGCGACGCTGCAGTTCATTGTCGGGAATCAGGGGGTCGGCCATCAGGGCGCTCCTGTCGGGTGGGTGAGCGCCGCATCGTAGGCCGCCTCGGTCACCCCTGGCCGGGTGGGGCAATCCGTGTGAGAAAGGCTCATGCGCGCAGCGCAAAGCTTTCAGCCGCACGGTCCGCTGCCTGCCTAGACTGGCAGCCCGATCGACCGCCGTGCGGTCAACTCGGCTGTGACCGCCGTGCAGGCAAATGCCTGCCGGGGCCGGCGTACAGTTGTGTGCATGCCCGGCATGACCGGACCCAGGGTGACCGATGAACGCGATCCAAGACCTCCCAGCCCGTGATCCCGCTGACCGCTCGGCGCGCCAGTCGGAGGTGGTGACCGCGCTGCGGCCGCTGCTGCCGCCCCACGCGCTGCTCTACCAGCCCGAGGACACCACGCCGTACGAGTGTGACGGCCTGACCGCCTACCGCCAGCGCCCGCTGCTGGTGGTGCTGCCCGAGACCGAGGAGCAGGTGGCCGCCGTGCTGCGCACCTGCCACCGCCTGGGCGTGCCGGTGGTGGCGCGCGGCGCCGGCACCGGCCTGTCCGGCGGCGCCATGCCGCACGCCATGGGCGTGACGCTGGGCCTGGCCAAGTTCAACCGCATCCTCAAGCTCGACCCCTACAGCCGCACCGCGGTGGTCCAGTGCGGCGTGCGCAACCTGGCGATCAGCGAGGCCGCCGCGCCGCACGGCCTGTACTACGCGCCGGACCCGTCCAGCCAGATCGCCTGCACCATCGGCGGCAACGTGGCCGAGAACTCCGGCGGCGTGCACTGCCTGAAGTACGGCCTGACGGTGCACAACGTGCTGAAGCTGCGCGGCTTCACCGCCGAGGGCGACCCGATCGAGTTCGGCGGCGACGCGCTCGATGTGCCCGGCCTGGACCTGATGGCCGCGGTGGTCGGCAGCGAGGGCATGCTGGCGGTGGTGACCGAGGTCACCGTCAAGCTCACCCCCAAGCCGCAGCTGGCGCGCTGCGTGATGGCCAGCTTCGACGATGTGCGCAAGGCCGGCGACGCGGTGGCCGCGGTGATCGCCGCCGGCATCATCCCGGCCGGCCTGGAAATGATGGACAAGCCGATGACGGCGGCGGTGGAAGACTTCGTCCATGCCGGCTATGACCTGGACGCCGAGGCCATCCTGCTGTGCGAGTCTGATGGCACGCCCGAGGAGGTGGAAGAGGAGATCGGCCGCATGACCGCGGTGCTGCAATCGGCCGGCGCCACGCGCATCGAGGTCAGCCAGAACGAGGCCCAGCGCCTGAAGTTCTGGAGCGGCCGCAAGAACGCCTTCCCGGCCTCGGGGCGCATCAGCCCCGACTACATGTGCATGGACAGCACCATCCCGCGCAAGCGCCTGGCCGACATCCTGATCGCGATTGCCGAGATGGAGAAGAAGTACCAGCTGCGCTGCTGCAACGTCTTCCACGCTGGCGACGGCAACCTGCACCCGCTGATCCTGTTCGATGCCAACGACCCCGACCAGATGCACCGCTGCGAGCTCTTCGGCGCCGACATCCTGGAGACCAGCGTGGCCATGGGCGGCACGGTCACCGGCGAGCACGGCGTGGGCGTGGAAAAGCTCAGCAGCATGTGCGTGCAGTTCAGCCCCGAGGAGCGCGAGCAGATGATGGCGCTCAAGCACGCCTTCGACCCGCACGGCCTGCTCAACCCCGGCAAGGTCATCCCCACGCTGCACCGCTGCGCCGAGTACGGCAGGATGCACGTGAAGAAGGGTCTGCTGCCCTTCTCCGAGCTGGAGCGCTTTTGACCGTGCTCAAGCGGCGGCTTAAGGCGCCTATCAGCGCCCGGCGCCATGATCCTCTCCATCACATCGATGGAGGGATCGATCATGCACCGTGCTCTGGCCGCCCTGTGGGGCACCGCGTTCTGGCTGGCCGCTGGTGCGGCGTCGGCCACCGTCTTCACGCTGGCGCCGGTCCAACTGCCCGGCGGCACCACGCTGCTGGGCACTGTCACCACCGACGGCACGCTGGGCCCGCTGTCGGCGGCCAACGTGGTCGACTGGGATGTGCGCCTGCGCCAGACGCAGCGCTGGGTCTTCGACCCCAGCCATCCGGGCGTCTGGGTCAGTGGCGTGAGCGTCTCGGCCGACGGCCGCAAGATGAGCGTTCGCACCTCGCCCGATGGCGTGAACGACGGCGGCCTGCTGGCCTTCGGCAGCTTCGGCCCAGGGCCCGAGTACGGCGTGCAGGTGGCCAACTTCACCGGCTCGTATGCCAACGGCGGCGTGGCCTTCTACCTGGCCGGTCCGGTCTTCGAGTGGCAGTGGCTGTCGGCTCCGAATGGCAGCAGGCGCGTGGTGGCCAAGGCGGCGCCGGGCAGTTCCGTCTTCAAGCTGGTGCCGGTGGACTTCCCCAGCGGCACGGTGCTGAGCGGCACCATCACCACCGATGGCAGCACGGGCGCGATCGGCGCGGCGCAGTTCACCGACTGGAAGATCAGCGCCACCGAGACCACCGAGGTCCGCTACACGCCGGCCAAAAGCAGCGTGCTGCCCAGCAGCGCCGGGCTGTCGACCGACGGCACCACGCTCAGCGTGGCAAGGCCCGGTGGCTACTTCGGCGTGGGCATCGCGCCGCGGCCGCCGGCGCGTGGTCAGGGCGCCGTCCCGGCCGACTTTGCCAGCGCCACGGCACCGTCCGGTGGCCAGGCCGGCTACTGGAACGCCTATACCGTCGAGTACGTCGGGCTGCGCTTCAAGGGCCAAGCCTGGCCGATCGCCACCGTCCAACCCTGAGCGGCGCCCCGGCGGTGCCGCAGCACCGCCGATGAGCGACCTTCACGATCCCCACCTGCAAGCCCTGATCGAGCGCGTGCGCGAGGCCGCCGGGCGCGAGCAGCCGCTGTGCATCCGCGGCAGCGGCAGCAAGGACTTCTACGGCGGCCCGCTGGTCGGCGAGCCGCTGGACGTGCAGGCGCTGCGCGGCATCTCGTCCTATGAGCCCACCGAACTGGTGGTCACCGCCCGCGCCGGCACGCCGCTGAAGGAACTGGAGGCCGTACTGGCCGAACAGGGCCAGTGCCTGGCCTTCGAGCCGCCGCGCTTGGGTGAGGGTGGCACGGTGGGCGGCATGGTGGCGGCCGGCCTGGCAGGTCCGGCCCGCGCGGCGGTGGGTGGAGTGCGCGACTTTGTGCTGGGTGCGACGCTGCTCAACGGACGGGCCGAGCTGCTGAGCTTTGGCGGCCAGGTCATGAAAAACGTGGCCGGCTACGACGTCTCGCGCCTGCTGGCCGGCTCGATGGGCGTGCTGGGCGTGATCTGCGAGGTCTCTCTGAAGGTGCTGCCCCTGGCGCCGGCCACGCAGACCCTGCGCTTCGACCTGGACCAGGCCAGCGCGCTGCGCCGACTCAACGACTGGGCCGGCCAGCCGCTGCCGCTCAATGCCAGCGCCTGGGCCGACGGCCAGCTGCTGGTGCGCCTGCGCGGCGCCCACGCGGC
>JAFLDI010000251.1 GCA_017302485.1 Burkholderiales bacterium
GCGCCGCGCCAGCCGCCGGAGGCCGTGCAGGCGGTGGCGTTGGGGCTGCTCCAGGTGAGGGTGGAGGCGGGGCCGCTGGCGACGGTGGTGGGGCTCGCCGCGAGCGAGACCGTCGGTGACGGCGCGACGGTGATCGTCACCGACTGGCTGGCGGAACCGCCGGCCCCGTTGCACACCAGTGTGTAGGTGGTGGTGGACGCCAGGTTGCCGGTGGACTGGGTGCCGCTCGTCGCCTTCGCGCCGGTCCAGCCCCCGGAGGCGGTGCAACCCGTGGCGTTGGTGCTGCTCCACGTCAGCGTGGCGGCAGCGCCGCTGGCGACCGTGGTCGGGCTGGCGGAGAGCGTGACCGTGGGCGTGGGCGGCGGCGGATTCACGGTCACTGTCACCGACTGGCTCGCGGAGCCCCCGGCGCCGATACAGGTCAGGGTGTAGGTGGTGGTGGACGTCAGGTTGCCCGTCGACTGGTTGCCGCCGGTGGCCTTCGCGCCGGCCCAGCCTCCGGACGCGGTGCAGCCCGTGGTGTTGGCGCTCGTCCAGGTCAGCGTCGATGCCGCGCCGCTGGCGACGGCGGACGGACTGGCCGACAGCGTCACGCTTGGCGCGCCCGGGGCCGTGACGGTGACCGTGGCGGTTTCCGCGGCGGAGCCGCCCGCGCCGTTGCAGGTCAGGGTGTAGCTGGTGGTGGCAGCCAGGTTGCCGGTGGACTGGGTGCCGCTGGTGCCCTTCGCGCCGCTCCAGCCACCCGAGGCGGTGCAGTCGGTGGCGTCGGTGGCAGTCCAGCTCAACGTGGCCGCCGAGCCGGAGACCACAGACGCCGGCGCGGCGCCCAGGCTGACGGCGGGTGCTGCCGGGGTCTCCCCGGATCCACCGCCGCCGCCGCCGCAGGCGGCGATGGCGAGGGTGACGAGGGAGATTGCTGCAGGGCGCCAGAGCATGGCATGCAGTCTAACGTGGCGGGCGGGGTCTTTGAATTGCGCGCCGGGATTCCGTTAAGTGGGTCCCGGCGGGCCGCCGAAGGTGATCGCGATCCGTGCCCGCGCCAGTTCCAGCAGCAGGGCCCAGATGAACACGATGGCGCCCGCCATCTCGAACACGTCCTCGAAGAAGATGCAGGCGTCGAGCAGGAGCGTCCGCGTCTTGTGGGCCTCCCACTCCGCACCGCTCAGGGCCTCCAGCACGATGGCGCCCATCAGGAAGAGGCCCGCGGCCGTGAGGAACCGCCAGCGGGTGGCCACGGGCAGTGCCACGAACCAGCGCCAGAAGAACACCGCCAGCGCCAGCAGCGCTGCGCCGTAGGGAATGATCCAGGCGGCGTAGAGGAGGCCGGTGGTGTTCAGGCTCTGCCGCGTGGGGAGCATCAGGCGTTCGTGGAGGGCCAGCAGCTCGTCACAGGACAAAAAGGTGAAGACCAGGGCTAGCAGCAGCCAGTGGAACCGGTGCCGGCGAAATTCTTCTGCAGTGCTGCAGCCAAGGAGGGCCAGCAACCCGGCGGCGCCCAGCAGCAACAGCGCGGAAAAGTAGGACGGGAAATTGCCCTCGTGGAAGAAGTCGAAGAGCTGTGCGAGGCCCATGACCACGTCCATGTCGTGTGCCCGGCGCAGGTACACCATGACGAGGTGGGCGCCGGAGAGGGCTGTCGCCATCAGTGACAGCCAGAGGGCAACCCGTCCTGGGCGAATCACCAGCCGGTCGGTCTCGGGCATCCTGGGATCGCCTGCAGGCGCTTCATCAGTGCTCGCTGGTGGGCCTCTTCGGCATCGAGGGCGGCGGCCGAGTGGTCGTCCCAGCGGTCACCGGCCGCGCGCTCGCCCATCGAGGAAGCGAACTCGGGCTGATGGCGCATCTGCCAGCGCCAATCGTCGTCGAACAGCTGCTGCAACGCACGGGCGGCGGGCGCGGTGGGCGCGGCCGTCGCCACCATGGCAGACAGGCCCAGAAGGCCGGCACACAGCCAGACTTGCCAGCCGACGGTGGTGGGAAAGCGCATCGTCATCGTCAAAGTATCGCCCGGCGATAATCGCCCCATGTTTGCCCCCCTTGCCAACGACTGCTTCCTGCGCGCCTGCCTGCGCCAACCCACGCCGCACACGCCGATCTGGCTGATGCGACAGGCCGGACGCTACCTGCCCGAGTACTGCGCCACCCGCGCCCAGGCCGGCAGCTTCATGGGCCTGGCGACGAATGTCGACTATGCCACCGAGGTCACGCTGCAGCCGTTGGAGCGATACCCGCTGGACGCCGCGATCCTGTTCTCGGACATCCTGACCGTGCCCGATGCCATGGGCCTGGGCCTGAGCTTCCAGCAGGGCGAGGGCCCGAAGTTCGCCACTGCGGTGCGCGACGAGGCCGCCGTCGCCGCATTGGCCGTGCCGGACATGGACAAGCTGCGCTATGTGTTTGACGCCGTCACCTCGATCCGCCGGGCGCTGGGCGGCCGCGTGCCGCTGATCGGCTTCTCGGGCAGCCCGTGGACGCTGGCCTGCTACATGGTCGAGGGGGGCAGCTCCGACGACTACCGCCAGGTCAAGAGCCTGCTGTACAGCCGACCCGACCTGATGCACCGCATCCTCGAAGTCAACGCCGATGCGGTGGCCACCTACCTGAACACGCAGATCGATGCCGGTGCGCAGGCGGTGATGGTCTTCGACAGCTGGGGTGGTGTGCTCGCCGATGGCGCCTTCCAGGCCTTTTCGCTGGCCTACACGCGCCGCGTGGTGGCGCGCCTGCAGCGCGAGAAGGACGGCCAGCGCATCCCGGTGATCGTCTTCACCAAGGGTGGTGGGCTGTGGCTGGAGGAGATCGCCGGCTGTGGCGCCGACGTGGTCGGTCTGGACTGGACCGTCAACCTGGCCAAGGCCCGCGCCTTGGTGGGCTCGCAGGTCGCCCTGCAGGGCAATCTGGACCCGAATGTACTGTTCGCACCGCCTGCCGCCGTGCAGGCCGAGGCGATCCAGGTGCTCGACAGCTTCGGGCGCCCGCAGCGCGCCGATGGTGGCTGGGACGGTCACATCTTCAACCTGGGCCATGGCATCAGCCAGTTCACGCCGCCGGACCGGGTGGCCGCGCTGGTCGAGGCGGTGCATCGCCGCTCACGCGAGTTGCGGGCCTGAGGTGGGGGCATCGCCACGGTGTCTGCGCTGACGCAAGAAGCCGCGCATGCGGCCTCGCGCAGGAGGGGGTAAGTGAGTGCTCAGGGCTTGACTTATCCCCAAAGCTGCGGCAGCGGGGCGTGGCGGGCCTTCGGGCTGTCACGGATCCGTCAAACGCTAGATGTTTCGTGGTAGGTTGTTGATTTTCAATGGAAAAATCGCCTTGCCGCGAAACGGGGCAATCCAGGCCTGTCCCCGGTGGATCAAGCACTTGGCGGGGGTGTGGACGGCTTTCCCACAAAGTTATCCACAGAAAAAGTGGGCAACTTGGAAAACGCTTCACAATCATTGACTTAGCGATTCCAGCTGATGTGAATTTCAGATTTCGGCGCCAAGTTGAGGCTGTGCGGTGATGCGCGTCGCTGTGGCGGTCGAGACACCGCAGTACGCTGGCCTGGCGCCCTGTCTGGACTACCTGAGTGAGCAGGCACTTGCGCCTGGAACATTGGTGCGCGTCCCATTGGGTCGGCGCGATGTGCCCGGCCTGGTGTGGAAATCCGATCCGGACGCTGCGCCTTGCGACGAGGCGCTGCTCAAGCCTGTGGCTCAGGTGCTGCGGGCACTGCCGCCCCTGGGGCCGGCTTGGCGCCAGCTGATCGACTTCAGCGCCCGCTACTACCAGCGCTCGGTGGGCGAGATCGCGCTGGCGGTGCTGCCGCCGGAGCTGCGCAAGCTCGAGGCGGATGGACTGGACCGCCGCCTGGCCAAGCTGGCGCGGCGCCTGGCGCCCGACCCGGCCGCGGGTCGGGTGCCACTGCCGGCGCTGAGCGAGGGACAGGCGGTGGTGCTGTCGGCGTTGCTGCCCGCCTGCCGCGGCGAGGTCGAGCCGGCCTGCCACTTGCTGCATGGGGTGACCGGCAGTGGCAAGACCGAGGTCTACCTGCGCTGTGCCGAGGCCGCGCTGGACAGCGGCCGCCAGGCCCTGGTGCTGGTGCCCGAGATCAACCTGACCCCCCAGCTCGAGGCCCGCTTCGCCGAGCGCTTCCCGGGCCGGCGCCTGGTCACGCTGCACAGCGGCCTGACACCGGCGCAGCGCCTGCAGCATTGGCTGCTGGCCCACCTGGGCCAGGCCGATCTGGTGCTGGGCACGCGACTGGCGGTGTTCTGTCCGTTGCCGCGGCTGGGCGTGGTGGTGGTCGACGAAGAACACGACCCCAGCTACAAGCAACAGGACGGCGCACGCTACTCGGCGCGCGATCTGGCGGTCTTTCGTGGCCATCTGGAGCGGGCGCCGGTGGTGCTGGGCTCGGCCACGCCGTCCCTGGAGAGCTGGTTGCATGCGCAAGCCGGCCGCTACCGTCTGCTGAGCCTGCCCGAGCGCATCGGCCACGGCGAGCTGCCGCGCGTCACCGTGCTCGACATGACCCAGCAGCCCAAGCCGCCCGCCGGCCGCGAGGCCCCGCCGCTGGCGGCGCCGCTGCTGCAGGCCATGCGCCAGCGGGTCGAGCGCGGCGAGCAGACCCTGCTGTTCCTCAACCGCCGCGGCTTTGCGCCGGTGCTGGGCTGCAGCGCCTGCGGCTGGAAGAGCGGCTGCCCGCACTGCAGCGCCTGGCGCGTCTTCCACAAGCGCGACCGCACGCTGCGCTGCCACCACTGTGGCTTTGCCGAGCGCGTGCCGAAGGCCTGTCCGGACTGCGGCAACCTCGACATCGAGCCGATCGGCCGCGGCACCGAGCGCCTGGAGGAGCAGGTGGCCGAGTTGCTGCGGGACATCGAACGCCCTGGTGGCGGTGCAGTGCGCGTGGCGCGCATCGATGCCGACAGCACCCGCCTGAAAGGCAGCCTGCAGAGCCAGCTGGCGGCTGTGCATGCCGGCGAGGTGGATGTGCTGGTGGGCACGCAGATGGTGACCAAGGGCCATGATTTTCGCCGCGTCACGCTGGTGGCGGCGGTCAACCCGGATGGGGCCCTGTTCACCTCGGACTTCCGCGCGCCCGAGCGGCTCTTCGCCACGCTGATGCAGGCGGCTGGGCGCGCCGGGCGCGACGCCGGCGTGGCCGCTCGCAGCGAGATGTGGATCCAGACCTGGAACCCCGCGCACCCGATCTTCGCTGCGCTCAAGGCGCACGACTTCCAGGCCTTCGCCAGCAGCCAGCTCGGCGAGCGCGAGATGGCCGGCCTGCCCCCCTACAGCCACCTGGCCCTGCTGCGCTGCGAAGCGCGCGACCCGG
>JAFLDI010000252.1 GCA_017302485.1 Burkholderiales bacterium
GTCTTGCCGGGGCCTTGAGCCCCCTGAAGAGTCGTTCGAGACCAGGACGTTGATAGGCTGGGTGTGGAAGCGCAGTAATGCGTTAAGCTAACCAGTACTAATTGCTCGTGAGGCTTGACCCTATAACTTTGATGTACACTGCACAGCGCAGTCATCAAACGATCGGTTGAGTATTTAAGTTATACCGTTCAAGTCGGTAGACGCAATCATCTGATTCATGACTCTTTGAATTGGCTTGGCCGCCACGCTTCCCAGCGAAGCAGCGTCCAGGCAACAAGTTAAGCCTGATGACCATAGCGAGTTGGTCCCACCCCTTCCCATCCCGAACAGGACCGTGAAACGACTCAGCGCCGATGATAGTGCGGATTCCCGTGTGAAAGTAGGACATCGTCAGGCTAATATCCGAAAGGCCCGGTTGCAAATGCAGCCGGGCCTTTTCTCTTTCTCGGGTTCAGTGCGTCACTTGGGGCTGGTGAGGTTCACGCGCTGAGCAGCGCCTCGAGTGTCGCTTCGACGGCCGCAGAGTTCGCCGTGACGACCTGGTTGGGGCTGCGCCACTGATGGAGTGCCTCCAGTCCGGGCAGGTCGCCGTGAGACAGTTGTTGGGCACTCAGCATGACCTCGTGACGGGCGATGCCCAGGTGGCGGGCCAGGCGCTCAGAGTTGTCAAACTGATCGTAGGCCAGCGGAAGCGTCCAGGGTCGAACGCCCGCCTGAAGGCCCTCGGCGCAGGCGCCGATGCCACCGTGGTGAATCCAGCCGCCACATGCGGGCAGGACCGATGCCAGATCTGTCCATGGACGAATGAGGCCATGCGTGCCGAGCGCTGATGGAGCCAGATCGGGTGCGATCAGCAAGCTCGGCCAGCCTTTGGCGTCGAGGGCCAGGGCCGCCGAGTGGAAGTGCCCGCCTGAAGGGCACTTCGACGAACCGCCGTACAGCACCAGGCGAGGCCGTGAAGGCCGCTGCTGCAGCCACAGTGTCAGTTCTTCGTCCGCAGTCGGCGCAGCGCTGGGACGAAACAGAGGAAATCCCATCGCTCGTACGTCCACCAGCGAATCGACCGCGCTGGGCGAGAACCAGGCCGGATACAAGCCGAGCACGAGGTGGGGCGATTGCAGCCATTCGCCGAAGATCGAACCAGAAGCGGGCCCAAGGCCATGCCTGTGGCGCCATTGATCAATGCCTGGCCTTGCCATGGGATCCAGTTTCCACCGATCGAGCGCGCGCCAGGCGAGCCGTCGCCACGAACGTGGCCATCCGTCCGGGACGCGCCACGAGCCCAGGTACAGAGGGCTGCCGATCTGGCGGATGCCGCTCGGCGCCGTATGCGCGGTGACCAGTCGGATCGGCAACAGATCCGCCATCAACCTGGCGCCGAGCACCAAGGGCGAGGCGAGTACGCGCACGGGATCCGGGTGAGCACCAGACTCACGGTAGAGGATCTCGACCACGGCATCTACTGAACGTACAGCTAAATGCCGCCAAAGAACGCCAAAGCCACGCAATGGATGCCAAAGATCAGGGTGCTGGGCGGCCCGCACATGATCGTGCTCACTGAGGATGGGCTCGAAGTCCAGTCCTTCGGCCTCAACCGCTTGGCGATGCGGCTCGGATGAGAGGAACAGCACCGAATGGCCCAGGCGTGCCGCGTGCCGGGCGATGGCCAGGAAGGGGTGCAGATCGCCCACAGAGCCGAGGGTGGCCACCACGATGCGCGTCATCGACGGGGTCCGCCAAAGCACTCGAACTGGCGAAAGTCGTCAACGCCAGGCCGCTGCTCAAAACGCTGCGCCAAGGACTGCGGCCCGGCTGTGATCGCGAAGTAGTCGTACTCCCCGGGCAGTTCTCCCGCCATCAGGTACTGAAAGTGGCAACGGTACTTGTCGCGACGCAGACCCTCATAGGTGGCGGGCGTGAAGAGCTGGGCGAAGCGCGGGTTCAGACGTTTGGCGCCTCGCGCAGCGGGCGGTAGGGTCAAACCTTCACAGGGATCGACCAGGGCGTAGCAGCAGCCGTCGGGCGGCGCGCTCACATCCAGCCAAGTCAGGCGCGGCGAGGCGGCCAGTTCGACCAGTTCGTCCCGATACGCCTGCGCCTGGGGCTGCCGGCTGAGCGTGGCACCGCACTGACCCAGGGTCAACAGCGACAGCTGCGCCGTCGACTGCGCTGGCAGCTGGCGCAAGGCGCGCGCGGCCACGCTCACAGCCAGCATGGCGCCGGAGGAATGCCCGACCAGCAAGACCTCATCGTGCCCGCCGGCGGCCAATGCGGCGGCCAGGCGCGCGGCGTGCTCGTCCAGCCGGGATTCCAGCTCGGGGGTCTGCCCCCGACCCTGCCGCACCAGGCAGGCCAGGCTCCGCATCAGCCAGGCCATCTGCGTCCGCCGCTCGGCCACCATCCCCAAGCCCACCAGCCCCGGCAGCGCCAGCGCCAGCCAGCCCACCGCCAGCGCCGCGCCGACACCCTTCAGCAAGCCCCAGGCCACGCCGCAGGCCAACGCCAGCAGCACCAGCCAGATCAGCATGGCCAATCCCGGACCCGCCAATGCCAGGAAGGCGGGCCAGGAGCGTTGCCAGCTGTACCACATCACCCCGTCGCGCCAGCACTGCCAACTGGCCCAGACGGTGGTCCTCAGCAGAGCCCAGCGGCTGCGTGGCCAGTGCGAGCGGACGATGTCATCCCAACGCAGGAACTCGTAGCGCGTCTGCACCGACCCGCCCTCGATCGTGGCATCCACGTCCCAGCCGGCCACATGCTCCGCCATCCGCCGCCGACGACCGACCTGCAGGACATGACCACTGACCGCCGACTGCCGGGCGCCCTCGGTGGCGTACAGCTGATGGTAGTGCGCCGGTCCTTGCGGGTCGAAACCGCTGAGGTAGCAGACCAGGCGGCGTCGGACGGCGTGGGCGGGTGTCATCAGACGATGGTCTGCCGATGCAGGCCCTTGGCCAGCATCAGGTCCACCAAGGGCTGCTCGCGCTTGTTGGCCCGCTGGCAATGGTCTTTCTGGATCTTGTCGGTCACCCAGATCACCACCCGCGCCCAACGCCGGTCGCGGGCACGCCAGGCGTGCGAAGAGACGGACTCCCAGGCATAGCCATCAAACAGCGTCGCATTGACGAAATGGTCCAGCGCGCGCACGCCCGCGCGGCCACGGGAGCTGGGTCCGAAGATCCCCACCCACCACAGCAAGAGATAGCCAGCCAGTGCCATCGGCACCAGCGCCGTCATCACCAGAAAGCCGGCGGCGCGTTCCTTCATGCTTGCGCGCTCCTTGGAAAGACCCTCAGCACGATCCCATTGTCAGCGCGAATCGTCAGACGGCCCACGGGCTCCGGCACATGCCCCGGCGACGGCTCGAAGCGGAAGTGGGCGGCCAGCGTGGCCAGCACCAACGTGGCCTCCTGCAGCGCAAAGGTGGCGCCGATGCAGACCCGTGGCCCCATGCCGAAGGGCAGGTAGGCACGCCGCAGCGACTCGCGCGCAGCGGGCTCGTCGCTGCTAGCCTGTTCTGCGAAGCGGGCGGGATCGAACTCGTCGGGCCGCGCCCACAGCTCGCGGTGCCGATGGATCAGCCAGGGCGACACCACCACGGAGGCACCTGCGTCCACGGTCTTGTCGCGCATGGTGCAGCGCCTTGCGGACTGGCGCGCCAGAAACCCCACAGGTGGAAACAGGCGCAGCGTTTCACGAAACACGTTGCGCGCCAGCGGCAGGTCCTTCAGCACGCCGGGATCCTGGCGCAGGGCCTCCAGCCTCGGCACGGCCTCATCGTGCAGGCGCTGCTGCACCTCAGGGGCATGGGCCAGCAGATGCAGCGACCACGACAGCGCGCTGGCTGAAGTCTCGTGCCCGGCCAGGAACAGCATCGCCACCTGGTCGACCAGTTCATCGAACGCGAAGCCCTGACCGGTGTGTGCATCCCGCACGCGCAACAGGCTGGCCAGCAGGTCATCACCCGCCTGCGGATCGTCACTGTCGCCACGGGCCAGCGCTGCCAGGTAGGCCTCGTGGCGCGGCCGGATCAGGGCCACCAGCAGCGTGCGGATCTCCTCGGCAGCACGGCGGCTGCGCCGCACCTGCCACCACGGGCGCAGCCAGCGCAGGCCGAAGAAGGCCGGCATCATCAGGCGCGGCGCCAGGGCCTGGTAGCGGCCGAAGGCTTCGAAGATGCGCAGCGCGTCGCCGCCGTCCAGTGGCTGCGAGAGGATGGTGCGCAGGATGATGTCGGCGGCCACATGGGTCATCTCCACCTCCACGTCGTGGGTGGAGCCCGGCTGCAGCTGCGACAGCCGCCGCACCATCGCGTCGGCCGCGTCCTGCATGCGCGAGAACACGCGTTGCACGCGCGCCCCCTCGAACGACGGGTCCATCAGCTCACGCTGGCGGCGCCAGGTGTCGCCATTGGTGGTGAAGATGCTGTCGCCCAGCAGTGGGCGCAGTGCCTCGCCCAGCATCTCGTGCTTGGGAAACTCGGTGGCCTCGTCCACCATCACGCGGCGCACCAGCGCCGGCTCGTTGACCATGTACAGGTCGACGCCGGGCAGGTGCACCTCGCCCATCTTCATCGTGTAGCTGCGGGCGTAGAGGCTGTCGAGCCACGAGCGGCGCTTGCCGAAGAACATCGACCAGGCCGAAGGGCGGCGCTCCGCAGGGGGCGGATAGTGGGGACAGAAGCGGCTCATCGCGGGGCAGGCGGGCCGGCGTGCGAACCGGCCAGGTGGCGTTCGGCCAGGGTCAGCGGCCCGGCCATCCAGAGCAGGGGATCGTAGCCCCCCGGCCGCTGCGGTGACCGCAGGTATTGCTGATGCAACTCATGGCGGTGCGAGCGAAGACGCTGGTAGGTGGGTCCGTCCAGCGTCTGATGAAAGCGCGGCGAGTAGCGCGCCAGCCGGGCACGCCCGGCGTTCAGCCAGGGGGGCACGCGAACGAACGCGGCCCAATCGGCTGGCGCCGCGATGTCATGCCAGGTGAGCGCAGTATGGTCGGCAAGCCGGGCCAGATCATCGCGAAACCAGCCGGCTTCGCGCACCCAGGCGAGCACCGGCGTGCAGTGGCCCAGGGTCAGCAAGGCCACCTGCGGGCCGCGCTCGCCCAGCCACGGGGCGAGCTGCAGCGCCCGCGCCAGCACCATCGCAGCCACCTGGGTGCCGGTGCTGTGGCCCACCACCAGCAGCTCGCGCACGCCGTCGTCGTGGGCGCGCTGCACCAGGTGCTGGGCGAGCTGCTCGATGCGCGCCTCCAGCGCCGGCACTTCGCCGCGCGCCAGCCGCCACGTGAAGCCGTA
>JAFLDI010000253.1 GCA_017302485.1 Burkholderiales bacterium
TGCTGGCGGTGGGCAGCGGCACACTGTCGACCGTTCGCGAGGGCCCCATCGGCGCCGCCGACTGGCCTTTCTGGGTGGCTGCGATGTCCTCGGCGCTCGGGTACTGGTTGAGCAGGACGTAGTCGAACACCCTTCGGGCGATGGGCGCGGCTGCGGCGGCGCCCCAGCCGGCGTTCTCGACGATCAGCGCCAGCGCGATGCGCGGCTGCTCCAGCGGTGCAAAGGCCACGTACAGCGAGTGGTCGCGCAGGTGCTCAGCCAGGCGGGCGGCGCTGTACTTCTCGTTCTGGCGGATACCCACGGCCTGCGCGGTGCCGGTCTTGCCACCGCTCTGGTAGGGCGCCCCCGCAAACACCCGCGCCGACGTGCCGCCCACCGTCACGCCGTGCATCGCCTGCAGCACCACCTGGGCATGCTCGGGCTTGAGCGGCAGGGGCTCGAGCGGCTTGCCCGTCACCGGCTGGCGCTCACGCGTGACCAGGTCCTCGACCGCGCGCACCAGGCGCGGCTCGAAGCGCTGGCCGCCGGCGGCCAGTGTGGCCATGGCATTGGCCAGTTGCAGCATCGTGAAGCTGTTGTAGCCCTGGCCGATGCCCAGCGAGATGGTCTCGCCGGCGTACCACTTGCGCTGCTCAGGGCGCTTGTAGGTGCGCCGCTTCCAATCGGTGGAGGGCAGGATGCCGGTGACCTCGCCTTCCAGGTCAATGCCGGTGCGGCGACCGAAGCCGAAGGGCGAGAGCTGCTCGTGGATGAGGTCGACCCCCATCTCGTTGGCCAGGGTGTAGTAGTAGACGTTGCTCGACTCGACGATCGAGCGGCGCATGTCCATGGCGCCGCCGCGTTCGTTCTCGGGACTGCCATAGCGGTGGCCGCCGAACATGAAGTAGCCCGGGTCGTTGATGATCACCGACGGGCTGCGTTTGCCCGAGTTCAGCGCGGCGATGGCCATGAACGGCTTGTAGGTGGAGCCCGGCGGGTAGGTGCCGCGCAGGGCCCGGTTGAGCAGCGGCTTGTCGATCGACTCGTTGAGCTCGCGCCAGTTCTCGACGTCGATGCCATCGACAAACAGGTTGGGATCGAAGGTGGGCTTGCTGACGAAGGCCAGCACCTCGCCATTGCGCGGATCGATCGCCACCAGAGCACCGCGCCGGCCGCCAAACAGCTCCTCGATCAGGGCCTGCAGCTTGATGTCGATCGACAACACCAGGGTGTTGCCGGGCGTGGCCGGCAGGCTGTCCAGCCGGCGCACGGCGCGGCCGCCAGCCGAGGTCTCGATCTGCTCGAAGCCGGTGGTGCCATGCAACTGGCTCTCGTAGGCCTGCTCCAGGCCCAGTTTGCCGATGTACTCGGTGCCGCGGTAGTTGGCCTGGGCCTCCTCGTCCCAGTCCTCCATGGCCTGCTTCTCGGCCTGGTTGATGCGCCCGATGTAGCCGATCAGGTGGCTGGCCAGCTCGCCATAGGGGTAGTTGCGAAACAGCCGCGCCTTCACGTCGACGCCGGGAAAGCGGTAGCGCTGGGCCATGAAGCGCGCCAGCTCCTCGTCGCTCAGGCGATTGCGGATGGGCAGCGACTCGAAGCTCTTGCTCTCGTCGAGCTGGCGCTTGAAGCGGCGCCGGTCGCGCGGCTGGATGTCGATGAACTCTGCCAGGGCATTGATCGTGGCCTCCAGATCATCGATCTTGGATGGCGTGATCTCCAGCGTGTAGGCGGTGTAGTTGGTGGCCAGCACCACGCCGTTGCGATCGATGATGCGGCCGCGGTTGGGAACGATGGGCACCACTGCGATGCGGTTGTTCTCGGCGCGGGTGGACAGCTCGTCATGGCGGATCACCTGCAGATACACCAGGCGCGCCACCAGCAGCGAAAAGCCGATCAGCACGAAAGCCGCGGCGGCAAAGATGCGCAGCCGGAAGCGGTCCAGCTCGCGCTCAAGATTGCGCAACTCGGTCATCGCGCCCCTCGGCCCGCGAGCGCGCCGGGGCTGCTCAGGCACTTCATAGCGGCCGGTTCTCGTCCGGATCCGGCGGTCGGCGCTGCGGCGCCAGCAGCAGCCAGCTGGCCACCGGCCACAGCAGCGCCTCGGCCACCGGCGCCAGCAGCAGGCTCCAGCCCGGCAGACCGTCTCCGGCCGCCAGACGCACCAGCAGGGTCACCAGGTGTGCCGCAGCGAACAGCGGCAGCACATGCAGCACCTGCTCGGCCAGGCTGAACCACAGCACCCGGCGGTGGATGGTGATGGCCAGGTAGGACAGCAGCGTATAGGCCAGTGCATGCTGGCCCAGCAGCGCCCCCTGGTGAACATCGACCAGCAGGCCGAAGACAAAGGCAGCGATCACCCCCACGCGGCGCGGTTGGTGCACGTTCCAGAACACCAGCACCAGCGCCACCAGGTCGGGCAGCGCCGGATGCGGCCCCAGCGGCACCATGTTCAAGCCCAAGGCCAGCACCAGCGTGAACCACAGGAAGACAGGGTTGACCGGCAGCAGCAGCTGGTCCGATCCGCGCGGCATGATCATCAGCGGCGCCCTCCCCGGTGCGGTCTGGACGCGCCGCGTTCGGCCTCGGGCGGCTGCGGCCGCGGCGGCTGCTGTGCAGCCAGCGGCTCCAGCACCAGCACATGGCGCACGCCATCGGGCTGGGCCGTGGGGGTCAGCGTGATGCGGGCAAAGACCGAGTCGCTGCGCCGATCCACCGCGCTCACACGGGCCACCTGCAGGCCGGCAGGATAGACGCCGTCGACGCCGCTGGTGGTGAGCACGTCGCCGGTCTGCACGTCGTCATTGCCGGCCATGAAGCGCAGCTCCATGGTGTGACCGGTGCCGCCGCCGAAGGCTGCGCTGCGGTGCTCTGTTCGGGCGTTGAGCACCGGTATCGCGGCGTCCTTGTCGACCAGCAGCGTCACCTCGGACGACAAGGGGTAGACACGGGTGACCTGGCCCAGCACGCCATCCTCGTTGATGACCGGCGAGCCGGCGACCACCCCATGCTGGCTGCCGCGGTCGAGAAAGACCTTGCGCGAGAACGGATCGGGCGCCTCGTAGAGCACCTCGGCCGCCTGCGACCGGACGGTGACGGCCGGGCGCAGTTCCAGCAGCGCGCGCAGACGCTCGTTCTCCTGCGTCAGCCGCTCTGCCCGAGACGATCGCTCGGCCTGCTGCGCCAGACGTGCCTCCAGCGTCTGCACCTGCGACAGGGCGGTCTGCAGCCCGCCGGCATAGTCGACGGCGGCACGCCAGCCGGCCACCGGCAGGTCCAGCAGACGCACCGCGGGCAGCAGCAGCGTGGCCATGGCCGAGCGCAGCGGCTGGGTCATCGTGAATCGCGCGTCGGCGGCCATCAAGAACAGCGCCAGCGCGGTGCACAGCACCAGCTTGGTCAGGGCCGACGGGCCCTGGCGGAAGAACGGCGGCGGCGTGCGATCAAGTGTGCCCAGCATGGTGGCTCAGG
This sequence comes from Burkholderiales bacterium, assembly GCA_017302485.1. Lineage (GTDB taxonomy): Bacteria > Pseudomonadota > Gammaproteobacteria > Burkholderiales > Burkholderiaceae_C > Ideonella. The sequence continues at coordinate 3,448 of JAFLDI010000253.1, forward strand.
CGACGAGGGTGGTGAAGCGAAGAAGCCGGCCCCGCGTCGAACGTGCCGGCTCCTGCATGGGACGGTGGCGCCTTACTCGCTGGTGAAGATCGAGCCCAGGCGCTCCATGCGCTCCAGCGCCATGCCGCACCCGCGCACCACGCAGGTCAGAGGGTCCTCGGCCACCAGCACCGGCAGGCCGGTCTCCTCGGCCAGCAGCCGGTCCAGATCGCGCAACAGCGCACCGCCGCCGGTCAGCATCATGCCGCGCTCGGCGATGTCGGCACCCAGCTCCGGCGGGGTCTGCTCCAGCGCGTTCTTGACGGCGCTGACGATCTGGTTGAGCGGGTCCGTCAGGGCTTCGAGGATCTCGTTGGACGAAATGGTGAAGCTGCGCGGCACGCCTTCCGACAGGTTGCGGCCCTTGACCTCCATCTCCTTGACCTCGGAGCCGGGGAAGGCGCTGCCGATCTGCTTCTTGATGGCCTCGGCGGTGGGCTCGCCGATCAGCATGCCGTAGTTGCGGCGGATGTAGTTGATGATGGCTTCGTCGAACTTGTCGCCGCCCACCCGCACGCTGCCCTTGTAGACCATGCCGCCCAGGCTGATGACGCCCACTTCGGTGGTGCCGCCACCGATGTCCACCACCATCGAGCCCGAGGCCTCGGAGACCGGCAGGCCGGCGCCGATCGCGGCAGCCATCGGTTCTTCGATCAGGTAGACCTCGCTGGCGCCGGCGCCCAGCGCGGATTCGCGGATCGCGCGGCGCTCGACCTGGGTCGAGCCGCAGGGCACGCAGATGATGATCCGCGGGCTGGGCTTGAGCACCGAGCGCGGATGGACCATCTTGATGAACTGCTTGAGCATCTGCTCGGTGACGGTGAAGTCGGCGATCACGCCATCCTTCATCGGGCGGATGGCCTCGATGTTGCCGGGCACCTTGCCCAGCATGGCCTTGGCCTCGTGGCCCACGGCCTGGATGGTCTTCTTGCCGCTCGGGCCGCCTTCGTGGCGGATCGAGACGACCGAGGGCTCGTCGAGGACGATGCCCTTGCCGCGCACGTAGATCAGCGTGTTGGCGGTACCCAGGTCGATGGCGAGGTCGGTGGAGAAGTAGCGGCGCAGCGAGGCGAACATGGAACAGGCGTCAGGTCAGAGCGGCCCCGAGGCGTTCCCCTGCCGCCTCTTCGGGCAGACCAGCGGGACCATCGGCCAGGGGGCGAGGCATGAATCGGGTGGGGCGGCAAAGGTGGCTGTCGGCCGGCGCAACGACTTTGCCGGCACCCGCGCCACGGGCGGTTGTGGATAACCGGAGATAATACCGCATCACCCCCTGCTCACCCGGGGCGGTTGCCTGTTTTTTACGCACGGCAACCGGCACTTTCCGGCGGTTTCCAGCCCGCCGGACGCCGCGCCGCCAGCCTCCATTTCACCCGCATCCACCATGGCACTCACCCCCGAGGACGTGGACCGCATCGCCCACCTCGCACGGCTGGAACTCTCCGGCGCCGAGCAGCAGGCCATGCTCACGCAAATCAACGGCTTCTTCGACATCGTCGAGCAGATGGGCAAGGTCGACACCCAGGGTGTCGAGCCGCTGTTCACCCCGCTGTCGGCGGCGATGGACGTGCACCTGCGCCTGCGCGAGGATGCCGTCACCGAAGGCAACCAGCGCGAGGCCAACCAGCGCAGCGCCCCGGCCGTCGAGAACGGCCTGTTCCTCGTGCCCAAGGTGATCGAATGAGCGCGCTGCACACCCTGGGCGTGGCCGGCGCGGCCAAGTCGCTGGCAGACAAGTCGGTGTCCAGCGTCGAGCTGACCACCTCGCTGCTGGCCCGCGCCGAGGCCCACGCTGGCCTGGGCGCCTTCCTGCACCTGGACCCCGAGGCCGCGCTGGCC
>JAFLDI010000254.1 GCA_017302485.1 Burkholderiales bacterium
CCCTGCAGGCGGGCCGCCGGCCCGCGCGGGGCCCGGCGTCCCTGGCCGCACCATGACCCGCAAGCTCTTCGTCACCACCGCCCTGCCCTACGCCAACGCCCCGTTCCACATCGGGCACATGATGGAGTACATCCAGGCCGACATCTGGGTGCGGGCGCAGCGCATGAAGGGCCATGAGGTGCACTTCGTCGGCGCCGACGACGCCCATGGCGCGCCGATCATGATCGCCGCCGAGAAGGCCGGCAAGACGCCGCAGCAGTTTGTCGCCGAGGTGGCCGCCGGCCGGCCGCAGTACCTGAGCGGCTTTCACATCAGCTTCGACAACTGGCACTCGACCGACGGGCCCGAGAACCATCAACTGGCGCAGGACATCTACCGCGGCCTGCGCGACAACGGCCTGATCGACGTGAAGACGATCGAGCAGTTCTTCGACCCCGACAAGGGCATGTTCCTGCCCGACCGCTTCATCAAGGGCGAGTGCCCCAAGTGCGGCGCCAAGGACCAGTATGGCGACAGCTGCGAGGTCTGCGGCGCGGTCTACGCGCCCACCGAACTGAAGAACCCCTACTCGGCGCTGTCGGGTGCGACGCCGGTGCTGAAGACCTCGGACCACTACTTCTTCCGCCTGTCCGACCCGCGCTGCGTGAGCTTTCTGGAGCAGTGGACGCACGAGCCAGGCCGCCTGCAGCCCGAGGTGCTCAACAAGATCAAGGAGTGGTTCGCCAAGGACGAGCAGGGCCAGGGCGGCCTGGGCGACTGGGACATCAGCCGCGATGCGCCCTACTTCGGCATCGAGATCCCCGACGCGCCGGGCAAGTACTTCTACGTCTGGCTGGACGCGCCGATCGGCTACCTGGCCTCGCTGAAGAACTACTTCGGCAAGCAAGGCCTGGACTACGACGCCTTCTTCCGCGACCCGGCGGTGGAGCAGGTGCACTTCATCGGCAAGGACATCACCTACTTCCACACCCTGTTCTGGCCGGCGATGCTGCACTTCAGCGGCCGCAAGACACCAGACAAGGTGAACGTGCACGGATTCATCACCGTCAACGGCGGCGAGAAGATGAGCAAGAGCCGCGGCACCGGCATCAGCCCGCTGAAGTACCTGGAACTGGGCATGCACCCCGAGTGGCTGCGCTACTACATCGCCGCCAAGCTCAACGCGCGGGTGGAGGACATCGACTTCAATCCCGATGACTTCATCGCCCGCGTCAATTCCGACCTGGTGGGCAAGTACATCAACATCGCCAGCCGCGCCGCGGGCTTCCTCAGCAAGCGCTTCGGCGGGCGCCTGAGCGCCGACCTGGGCGTGGAAGGCCGCACCCTGCTGGATACCCTGCGCGCCCACCGTGGCGCCGTGGAGGCCCTGTACGAGGAGCGCGAGTTCGGCAAGGCGCTGCGCGAGATCATGGCGCTGGCCGACAAGGTCAACGAGTACGTCGACACCCACAAGCCCTGGGAGCTGGCCAAGAAGGACGGCGCCGACGCCGCACTGCACGACGTCTGCAGCACCTGCATCGAGGCCTTCCGACTGCTGAGCATCTACCTGAAGCCGGTGCTGCCGGCGCTGGTGGCCCAGGTCGAAGGCTTCCTGAAGGTCGAGCCTTTCGCCTTCGCCGACGCGGCGCGCTCGCTGGGCGGCCATGTCATCGGCGAGTACAAGCACCTGATGCAGCGCGTGGACGCCAAGCTGCTGGATGAGCTGCTGGCGCCGCCACCGGCGCCGAAGGTAGTGCCCGGCGGCGAAGACCTGGCGCCCGAGATCAAGATCGATGACTTCACCAAGGTCGATCTGCGCATTGCGAAGATCGTCAACGCCGAGCACGTGGAGGGCAGCGACAAGCTGCTGCGCCTGACGCTGGACGTGGGCGAGGGCCGCACCCGCAACGTCTTCAGCGGCATCAAGAGCGCCTACCGGCCCGAGGACCTGGTGGGCAAGCTCACAGTGATGGTGGCCAACCTGGCGCCGCGCAAGATGAAGTTCGGCGTCAGCGAAGGCATGGTGCTGGCCGCCAGCCATGCCGACGAGAAGACGCACCCCGGCATCTTCGTGCTGGAGCCCTTCCCCGGCGCACAGCCGGGCATGCGGGTGCGCTGAGACTTTTCTCACATCGGCGGCGGTGGTCACCGGACCATCGGGTGACAGGCGCCAATCGGTTGGTTACATTTGATACAAAATGCAACCAATTCTGACAGGTGTCGCCATGTCCTGCCGTGCCAAGGGGCTGACCGCCCTGTTCTCGTTCCTGCTGGCCAGCACGGCGCCTGCCTGGGCGGGCGGGCCGTCGCAGGACATGTGGCTGAGCCCACAGCAGATGGATGCGGGCACCGACCAGTTGATCATCACGCTGTCGGCCAAGTCGCCCCTGCCGCTGGCCCAGTCGCTGGACCGAACGGTGCTGGCACGCTTTGGCGTGAAGCTGAAGTCCGTCAAGGGCAAGCGGGTGCGCCTGAACACCGTGCTCCCTCTGGACCGCGCCGCGCAGCTGGCCGCCGAGCTGAAGTCGGCCAACCGCTACCTGACCAAGGCCTGGGCGGACGGCCGGGGCACCGTGTCCTGGGTTCCCAACGATCCCCTGTGGAGCCAGCAATGGCACTACTGGGAGAGCACGGCAGGCATCAACCTGCCAGCGGCCTGGAACGTCTCCACCGGGCAGGGCATGGTGGTGGCAGTGATCGATACCGGCTACACCGCACACCCGGACCTGGTGCCCAACCTGGCGCTGCCCGGCTACAACATGGTTCTGCATGAGGGCCGCCGGGCTGATGGTCTGGCCTGGGATGGCGGCTGTGGCAGCCACGGCACGCATGTGGCCGGCACCATCGCCGCCGCCAGCCACAACGCGGTCGGGGTGGCCAGCGTGGCCCCAGGTGCCCGCGTGCTGCCGGTGCGTGCGCTGTATGGTTGCTACGCCTATTGGTCGGACGTGGCCGACGCCGTGGTCTGGGCCTCCGGTGGCACGGTGAGCGGCACCACGCCAAACCCGACGCCGGCACGCGTGATCAACATGTCGCTGCAAGGCTACCAGGCCTGCAGCCCCGACATGCAGGCGGCCATCGACGACGCGCGGGCCCGCGGTACCGTGGTGGTGGTGGCCGCCGGCAACGCCGGCATCGACGCCAGCGCCTCGATGCCGGCCAACTGCCGTGGCGCCATCGCGGTGGCCGCGTTGACCCGCAGTGGCCAGCGGGCCGGCTTCTCGAACCACGGGCCGCTGATCACCGTCGCGGCGCCCGGAGATTCCGTGCTGTCGACGGTCGGCACGGCCGATTACCAGAACTATTCGGGCACCTCGATGGCCTCGCCGCATGTCGCTGGCGTCGTGGCCTTGATGTTGGGCATGGAGCCCTGGATGACGCCCGACCTCGTTGCCGAGCGCCTGCGTCACACCGCCAAGCCGATCAGCTGCACGGACTGCGGTGCCGGGCTGGTCGACGCTTACCGCGCCACACCCCCGCCGCATTGACCATCCTGGCGGGGCAGAAAACGGATCACAATCGCCCCATGGTCCCGCCGGCAGCCCACCCAAGCTCGCGCGTCCTGGCGCAGTCCAGGCGCCGGCGCCACATCGCCCGCATCCACCACTGCGGCCCTCCGGAGACTGGCCTGTTCCAGCGCCAGTTCCTCACTCCGGAGTCTTCATGTCTGCATCCCCGCTGCGCGAGCGGCTACAGCCCTTCCGCCCCCGCCTGCTGAACGCCCTGCAGGGCTACGACCGCGGTCGCTTTCTGGCTGATCTTGGTGCCGGCCTCACCGTGGGCATCGTGGCGCTGCCACTGGCCATGGCCTTCGCGATCGCCTCGGGTGTCAAGCCCGAGGCGGGGCTGTTCACCGCCATCATTGCCGGCTTCCTGATTTCGGCCCTGGGCGGCTCGAACGTGCAGATCGGCGGCCCGGCCGGGGCCTTCATCGTCATCGTCTACGGGATCGTCGAGCGCTACGGCCTGGCCAACCTGCTGATCGCCACCTCGCTGGCCGGCGTGCTGCTGTTTCTGATGGGCTGGCTCAGGCTGGGGGCGCTGGTGCGCTATATCCCGGTGTCCATCGTCATCGGCTTCACCAATGGCATCGCGGTGCTGATCGGGCTGAGCCAGCTGAAAGACCTGCTGGGCCTGCAGGTGGACAAGATGCCGGGCGACTTCTTCTCGCAGATCGCCACGCTGGCGCGCCACCTGGACAGCTTCAACCCCTGGGCCTTCGCGATCGGCCTGGCCTGTCTGGTGCTGGTGGTGGTCTGGCCCAAGAGCTACACCATGCCGGTTGGCCCGCTGAGCTGGCGCGACAAGTTCCGTCGCCACGCCGCCCAGGTGCCGGGCACCGTGATCGCGCTGGCCGGTGCCACGTTGGTGGCGCAACTGCTGGCGCTGCCGGTGGAAACCATCGGCAGCAAGTTCGGCGGCATCCCGCAGTCGCTGCCGGCCTTTGAGCTGCCCGAGTTCACCTGGGCCACGGCCAAGCAACTGGTGATCCCGACCATCACCATCGCGCTGCTGGGCGCCATCGAGTCGCTGCTGTGCGCGCGCGTCGCCGACAACATGGCCGAGGTGCCGCGTCACGACCCCAACCAGGAACTGATGGCCCAGGGCGTGGCGAACTTCATCACCCCCTTCTTCGGCGGCATCCCGGCCACCGGGACCATTGCCCGGACCGTCACCAATGTGCGCGCCGGTGGTCGCACGCCGGTGGCCGGCATGCTGCACGCGCTGACGCTGCTGGTGATCGTGCTGGTGGCCGCCCCGTTGGCGCAGCATGTCCCGCTGGCGGCGCTGGCCGGCATCCTGCTGTTCGTGGCCTGGAACATGGGCGAGTGGCGCGAGTTCGCACGGCTGCGCCAGTTCCTGCTGCCCTACCGCACGGTGCTGGTGGGCACCTTCGTGCTGACCGTGGTGTTCGACCTGACGGTGGCGGTCGAGATGGGCCTGCTGGCGGCCTGCGGCTTCTTCATCTACCGCATGGGCACGCTCTTCAGCGTGACGCATGTGCCGCGCGAGGGCCTGCCGCCGGGCAACGAAGTCTTCGAGCTGTATGGCTCGCTGTTCTTTGGTGCCGTGGGCAAGATCGAGGCGCTGCCCGAGCAGGTGCCCGAGGGCACGCGCGCAGTGGTGCTGGAAATGCACCGCCTGGTATCGATGGACACCTCGGGCCTGGACGCGCTGGAGCAGTTGCATGCGGCGCTGCACCGGCGCGGCATCGGACTGGTGCTGGCCAGCGTCAACCCGCAGCCGCTGGGGCTGATCCGGCGCTCCGGCTTCGAGGCCTTGATCGGCGCCGAGGCCATCATCCCCGGCATCGAGGACCTGCCGCCGGTCT